>NZ_JBSGCY010000112.1:0-22138 GCF_053602115.1 Nocardia sp. NPDC004582
ACCACTGGGACGCCGTCGCGGCCCCCCTACGCAACGGACTTCCGCCGGTAGCCATCCGCCGCCAGCGCGATCCACAGCGCGATGGTCGCGGGGGAGCGCGGGATGCCGAGCAGCGGCAGACGCGCTGCGGCGGTGAGCGGTTCGGACTGCGGCAGCGTCTCCGAGGACGTCACCGGCTGACGCAGCAGGGCGGGCTCGTGGACGACGAGCAACACCAGCGCCAGGCCGACGAAGTTCAACAGCAGGGTGGTGATGATCTCGCTGGTCCCGCGCCGCACCCGCAGATACGCCGCGATCGCCGCCCACGCCCACCCGGCGGCCGCCGCGCCCCCGAGGACCGCGGGCAGCGTCACCGCGGCGGGCGCACCGGTGAGGGTGGTGCCGATCGCGGTGGCGGCGATACCGCCCGCGCAGATCTGGCCCTCCCCACCGACATTCACCAGGCCCGCCCGGTGCGCGATGGTGAAACCGACCGCGACCAGCATCAAGGTGGCCGCGACATTGAGCGAGGCGCCGATCGCGTAGTTGCTGCCGAACATGCCCTCCCCCAACGCCCGTACCGCGGTGCCGGGCGCCGCGCCCGCCCCGGCCGCCAGTGCCAGGCCGATCAGCCCGGCGGCGACGGTGGCCGCGGCGGCGGCCACGATCGGCCGGGACGCCGCGGCATTCGGCCGGATAGCGGAGACATACGGCCGGACTGCCGCGACATACGGCCGGATCGCCGGGACGCTCATCGCGCTACTCCCATCATCAATTCGCTGATCTGTTGTGCCGCAGCGGGATCGGCGGTCGACACCGGCCCGGTGAGCGCTCCGCGATAGGCGACGAAGACCCGGTCGCACAGCGCCAGCAGTTCCGGCACCTCGCTGGACACCACCAGCACGCCGCAGCCCTCGGCCGCCGCGCGCCGCAGCCGGGTCAGCACGAAGTCGACCGCGCCGATGTCGAGCCCGCGCGTCGGCTGGGCGGCGACCAGGCAGCGCAGGTTCTCCGTCGACAGCTCCCGCGCCAGCACGACCTTCTGCTGATTGCCGCCGGACAGCGATCCCATCCGCGCCCACGGCCCGGATGCCCGCACATCGAAGCGTTCGAGTTCGGTCTGCGCGGCCCGGCCCATCGCCCGCTTGTCCAGCAGGCCGAAGCGGCGGAAACGGTCCAGCCTGCCCAGGTACAGGTTCTCGGCGATGGACATGTCGGCGATCATGGCGTCGCGGTGCCGGTCCTCGGGGACGACACCGAGTCCGAGACCGGTCCGCAGCGCGGGTGTGGCGGCGGTGATGTCCTTGCCGTCCAGCGTGATTCGGCCGCTGTGCGCCCGCATCGCGCCGGACAGCACGCTCACCAGTTCGCTCTGGCCATTGCCCTCGACCCCGGCGATGCCGACGATCTCGCCGGGGCGCACCGCCAGCGCGACCTCGTCGAGCGCGGTACGGCCGTCGGGGCGCGTGACGGTGAGCGCCGCCACCTCGAGCACCGCGGGAAGCGACGCCAGGCCCGCCGAATGATCCTGCCGGGCAACCGGAGTCGCAGTGGTGTCGATTCCGAGCGTGGCCGCGACGGTCGGGTCGAGATCGGCGGGGCTGCGGCCGACCATCGCGGTCAACAGCTCGGGAACCGACGTCGCCGACAGTCGCCCGCCGCCCGCCACGGTGCCGCGGCGCAGGACCGTCGCGGCATCGGCGACCCGGGCGACCTCGCCCAGCTTGTGCGTCACCAGGACCACCGCCTTGCCGTCGGCGGCGATCGCGCGGCAGGTGTCGATCAAGGCGTCGATCTCGGCGGGATCGAGGACCCCGGTCGGCTCGTCGAGCAGGATGAGCGACGGATCGCGCAGCAGCGCCTTGACGATCTCCACCTTCTGCCGCGCACCCACCGGCATGGCGGCGACCCGCTGATCGGGATCGACGCGCAGGCGATAGCGCGCGGCGATGTCGTCGAGCCGGGCCGCGAGATCACCGCGCCGCATCCGCCACCCGGTCTGGGTGAGGGCGAGATTCTCCCCGACGGTCATGGTGGTCACCAGGCTGAAGTGCTGGTGCACCATCGCCACCCCAGCGGCCATCGCGGCGGCCGGCGAATCGGGCCGGAAAGGCGTGCCGCCGAGCGACATTCGACCGGCGTCCGGGCGATAGCCGCCGAACACCAGATTGCACAGGGTCGACTTGCCCGCGCCGTTCTCCCCGAGCACGCAGTGCACGGTGCCCGCTTCGACCGTGACATCGACCCCGTGCAACGCCCGGACCGCGCCGAAACTCTTCCCGAGGCCCTGCAGGGCCAATGCCGGAGCGCTCATCTCAGTACGGCTTCACCGCGCCGGTGGACAGGGCCGTCTTCGCCTTGGCCAGTGCGTCGGCGGCGCTCTGATCGCAGAGCTTGAAATCGGTGCCGTGGTTGGGGGAGGTGAGGCCGAACTGCACGTTCTCGGCCTTCCAGGTTCCGCCGACGGCGGCGTTGACCGCGTATTCGACCTCGGCGCCGATATCGGTGTGCACGTAGCCGAGGTAGGCGGGGTTGGTGCAGTCACCGGGGATCGGTCCGCCGATCATCGCCGTATTCGACTGCGCGGCGGCCTGTTCCATACCCGCCTTGCCCAGATTGACGATCTGCCCGAGCGCGCCCGCGCCGGCGCCGTAATCGGCCAGCGCGGCCTGCTTCGCCTTGGCCGGATCATTGAAATCGCCGACGTACTGCGGGGTGAGCACCCTGATATCGGGCTTGGTGAAGCGCGCGCCGTTGCCGTACGCGGTCGCCGCATTGACGATCGCGGGCAGTTCGACGCCGCCGACGAAGGCGACCGCGCCGGTCTTCGAACCCGCGGCCGACACCGCGCCGCTGAGGAATTCGGCCTCGGCCTGCTGGGGGTCGTAGTAGGCGAGATTGGACAGCGGCTTGGCGTCGGCGGGGCCGCCGATCTCGACGAACTTCACGTTCGGGAACTGCGGGGCCACCTTGCGCACATCGGCGTCGGTCTGCCCGCCGAGCGAGATCACCAGATCGTTCGAGGAGGCGAAGCGCACCAGCGCCTGCTGGTAGTCCGCGGCCGCGACCTGTTCGACCTTGCTGAGTTCGACCTTGTCTCCCAACGCGCCGGCGATCCGCTGATAGCCGAGATAACCGGACTGCATGAAGCCGGTGTCCGACAGCGACCCCGGGAAGAACACCCCGACTTTCAGCTTCCCGCCGGAGGAGGCGGTGTCGGCGGAGCCGCAGGCGGACAGGACTGCGGCGGCGGCGAGCGCGGCCGATCCGAACGCGATCGCGCGTCGAGTGGACTTGTGCACGGGGAACTCCTTGCTCGAACGATCCGCCGACTTAGCGGTATACCATTAGATGATGAGGGTGCTTTCCCCATGTGACGTGCGGATTACCGAAACGTAAGGAATCGTGACCCGCCCCCCGGCCGGTTACCGTGGAGGCGTGCGGGAGCGGAAGGACGGTGTCGCGGCGGTGGAACCGGCGAAGAAGTCGTTACGGGATCGGGCCTATGAGGAACTGCGGGACCGGATCATCGATCTGCGGATGAGCCCCGGCCAGCGACTCGTCGAACGCGACCTGGCCGCGGAACTCGAGCTCTCGCGCATCCCGCTGCGCGAGGCGTTGCAGATGCTGGAACGCGAAGGGCTGGTGGTGATCGTGCCGCGCCAGGGCGCGATTGTCGCCCCGTTCACCGTCGCCGACGTCCGCGACCTGTTCGACGTCCGCGAGAGCCTCGAGGTCCTGGCGGCCCGGCTCGCCGCCGAACGCGCCACCCCCGCCGACCTGGCCGCGCTGCACGGCCAACTCACCGCTGCCCGTGAGGCGACCGCCCGCGGCGAGCAGCCCGCGATCGCCGCCGCCAACGCCGGCTTCCACGCCATGATCGTCGAGATCTCCGGCAACCCGCTCCTGCAATCCCTGTTGCGCCCCTTGGAATCTCGCGTCCGCTGGCTCTTCCACCTGACCAAGGAACGCGATCCGGGCGCCCAGTGCGAGGAACACGAACTCCTCTATCACGCCATCGCCGACCACGATCCGGCCGCCGCCGCCGAAATCGCCTACCGCCACGTCGCTTCCGGCCGCGAACCCAGCATCGCCCTCTCCCAGCAATGGTCCATGCCCGCCATCGATCCGATCACCGCCACCCGCACCCGCCAGCGAGTCACCGTGCGCTGACGCGACAGTGGAGCGCTGTTATGCGGAACGCTCGATGGTGACCTGCACGTTCTTCATGATCGGCTGGTCGCTCTGGGTGCTGTAGTCGCCGATGGCGCACAGGACGTTGAGTTCGGGCATGTAGCCGGCGGCGCAGCCCCGGGGGATGTCGTAGGGGATTGCCTGGTAGCGGTGGACTGTTCGGGTGGTGTTGTCGCGGGCGGTGCTGGTGATGTCCACCTCGTCGAAGAGTTGGAGGCCGCGGTCGCGCATGTCCTCGGGGTTCATGAAGACCAGGGTGCGGAGGTTCTTGATGCCCCGGTAGCGGTCGTCGTGGGAGTAGATGGTGGTGTTCCACTGGTCGTGGGAGCGCATGGTGGCCAGGGTGAGCGTGCCGGGGGCGGCGGTGCGGGTGGGGAGGTCGGCGGTGGAGAACTCGGCGCGGCCGGAGGGGGTGAGGAAGACCAGTTCGCGGGCGGGTTGCTTGATGCGGAAACCCAGGGGGAGGCGGACCCGGCGGTTGAAGTCCTCGAAGCCGTCGATGACCTCGGCCATGGTGTCACGGATGCGGTCGTAGTCGTCGATGTAGGAATCCCACGGGGTTTCGGATTGGGGGAGCGCGGCTTTCGCTATCCCGGCGATGATGGCGGGCTCGGAGCGCAGGTGGGGGGAGGCCGGTTTCTTCATGCCCTTGGACAGGTGCACCATGGCCATCGCGTCCTCGACCGAGGTCTGCTGCAGGCCGCCGCGCTGCTCGTCGCGTTCGGTGCGGCCCAGGCAGGGGAGGATGACCGCGCGGGCGCCGTGCACCAGGTGGCTGCGGTTGAGCTTGGTACTGACCTGCACGGTCAGGCTGCAGTTGCGCAGCGCCTCGAAGGTGTAGGCGGTGTCGGGGGCGGCGAGGGCGAAATTGCCGCCCATGCCGACGAATACGGTCACCGTGCCGGCGTGCATGGCCTCGATGGTGGCGACCGTGTCCAGGCCGTGCGCGCGCGGCGGATCGATGCCGCACACCTCCGCCAGACGGTCCAGGAACTGCGGCTGCGGGCGGTGGTCGATGCCGCAGGTGCGGTTGCCCTGGACATTGCTGTGCCCGCGCACCGGTGAGGGGCCCGCACCCTCGCGGCCCAGATTGCCGCGCAGCAGCAGCAGATTCACGATCTCGCGGATGGTGTCGACGCCGTGCTCGTGCTGGGTCACGCCCAGACACCAGCTGATGATCGAACGGTCGGCCTCGCGGTAAATCTGTGCGGCGCGGCGCAATTCGGCCTCGGTGAGCGAGCACTGCTCCTCGATCTCGGCCCAGGAGGTGGCCTCCACCTTGGCGCGGTAGGCCTCGAAACCGGTGGTGTGGAGCTCGATGAACCGGTGGTCGATGGCCTTCGGATCGGTATTCGCCTGCTCCAGAACGGCTTTGGCGATGCCGCGGATCACCGCGAAGTCGCCGCCGATGCGGGTCTGCAGGTTCAAGGTGCCGGTGGGGGTGGCGTGGAAGGTCGCCATCCGCAGGAACTCGTGCGGGATGATGGTGCGCCGCGAACCGGCCTCGATCAACGGGTTGATGTGCACGATCTGCGCGCCGCGGCGATCGGCCTCGGCCAGCGCGGTGAGCATGCGCGGCGCGTTCGAGGCCGCGTTGACGCCCATGATGAACAGCGCGTCGGTGGTCTCCCAATCCGCGAGATCGCAGGTGCCCTTGCCGGTGCCCAGCGATGCCTGCAGGGCGCGACCGCTCGCCTCGTGGCACATGTTCGAGCAGTCGGGCAGATTGTTGGTGCCCAGTTCGCGGGCCATCAGCTGATACAGGAAGGTGGCTTCGTTGCCGAGGCGGCCGGAGGTGTAGAACGCGGCCCGGTTGGGGTCGTCGAGCTCCCGCAGGGTGCGGCCGACCAGCTCGAACGCCGCGTCCCACGAGATCGGGACATAGCGGTCGGTTTCCGGGTCGTAGCTCATCGGCTCGGTGAGCCGGCCCTGGTTCTCCAGCTCGTGGTCACTCCAGCCGGACAGCTCGGTCACCGTATGGGCGGCGAAGAACTCCCGGCCCACCCGCTTGTGGGTCATCTCCCAGGTGACGTGCTTGATCCCGTTCTCACAGATGTCGAGATGGATGCCCTTGAGCGAATCGGGCCAGGCACAACCGGGACAGTCGAACCCGCCGTTCTCGTGATTCATCTTCAGGATCGCGCGCGTGCCCAGGATCGGCTCGCGTTCCTGGGCGATCATGAACTCGGAGACGGACTTCGCCGCACCCCACCCGGCAGCGGGATGGTCGTACGGGTGGAAACTCGGCCCGCCGTCGGACTCGGCCTGCTTGGTGAAATCGATGGCCATCACGGATCCCTTCGACAACGTGTCTGCGGTCGGTGTGGAGCGATGCCCGGTGTTTGCCAGCGTAGATGCCGATGGGCTATCGCCACCAGCACGCCGACGGTCACGCCCAGCACCGTGTCGATACCGCGGTCCATCAGCAGCCGCTCAGGACTGGTCGGGACCGACAGCGTGGTCATCAGCATGATCAACGGCGTGAAGAATCCGAGCGCCAGCGCGTAGTTGCGGGCCATGTACAGCTCGGTGGGGAACAGCAAGGCCAGCACCAGCGCGCCGGTCAGGACCGGGCGCGGTCCGGGGATCAGCAGGATCGCGGTCATACCCAGCCCCAGGAAGGTCCCCGCCACCCGGTGCAATCCGCGCGAGAAGTGCGCGCCGGCGTCGAGCGCCGCCAACGGGACCGCGGCGGAGACCATGGCCCAATTGGCGTGGCCCACACCCAATCCGAGACCCGAGAGACCCGCGCCGGACACCGCGACGGCGTAGCGCGTCGCATGCCGGGCGCCGACGTGCACGCCGGGTGCCGCGGGTGCGGCTGCCGCGACGGCGCCTTCGATGTCGAGGGCCGCCAACACCATGCACAGCGCGGCGGTCACGGCGAACACCGCCAGCGCCGGAAGCGGTTTCGCCGCACCGGCCGGTGTCAACGCGATCGCTCCGAGCGCGAAGATCGCGTAGAACGGGCCCGCCGGCCGGATGCCACGATGGTCGGCCAGCAGCGAGGCCGCCGCCGCGAATCCGGCCTCGACCACGATCAGCACGAGCGGGTCGGCCCCGGTCGCCGCCAGCAACACGCCCACGCCGACACCGCCGCCGATGAGCACGGCCGCCGACCGCTGATGCCGCCCCCGCGCGCGGCGCGAACCGTCGCGCCCGTACATGCCGACGAAGGAGCCGAACATGGCGAAGATCAGCAGCTCGGTGCGGCCCAGCGCCAGCAGGAAAGACCCGGGGATCGCCAGGCCGGTCGCCACGCGCAGCGCGTGCCGGGTGTGACCGGCGGCGGGACCGACGGTGAACAGCCCGGTGGCCGCCTCGCGAACCGTCTGCACCGTACGCACGTTCACACCCGCCTCTCCGTCGCTACCCGCGGCAGTCGAGTCCGGCGGATGGATAGATCAAGTGTTCGGGGTCGCGGCTTCCGCGTCCAAGACGTGGCACCTACAACCCGATAGGCGCCGCCGATCAACGCAGGTCCGCGGCCTGTGCGCGAGACGGGTCCACGTCTGAGCTCAACTCCAGACGACGGCCGTGCTCAACGCGGGTCGGCGGCTGTGCTCAACTCAGGTCCACTGCGTGCTCGACCGGGGTTACCCCTCAGCGCCAGGTGACTCGCCGTCGATGCGAGCCGCCTGCGCGGTTTCGGTGAAGGCCCGGACGAGCAACGGCATCGGCTCGGTGGTCAAGGTGACCAGTGCGATCGTCGCGGTCACCGGATCATGGGGGCGCAGCACCCGGGCACCGGCGGGCGGTCGCGTGGTGCGCAGCCAGGACGCGGGCACGATCGTGGCCCAACGGCCGGTGGCCACCTGGCCGAACAGGGTCGCCACCGAGTCGGTCTCCAGCTGCGGCGCGGCCGTCAGGCCGTGGCCGGCGAGTGCTTCGTCGATCAGCTTGCGGCCGCGCATCCCCGGACGCAGCAGGCACAGCGGCAGTTCCACCACCTCGGCCCAGTCGACCGATCCGGCCGCACCGGTCAGCAATCCCTCCGCGGCCAGCACGACATGTTCCTCGGAGTACAGCGGCGTCACGGTCACATCCGGGGCGTCCTGCTCGTCCGGATACACCAGTCCCGCATCGAGTTCGAACCGGCGCAACCGGTCGATGATGCCCGTCGACTCCAGACCGGTGTCGACGCGCACCCGCACCAGCGGGTTCTCCGCGCAGAACGGATCGGTGAGCAACGCGACCGTGGCCGCGGCGGCCGGAATCACCCCGAGCCGCAGCTCACCCGTCAGACCGGTCCGCAGCGCCACGACCTCCTGCTGGAGCGCGTCGCGATCGGCCAGGATCCGGCGCGCCCACAGCACCAGCCGTTCCCCTTCGGGAGTCAGGCCCTCGAAGGTGCGGCCCCGTTCGACCAGCGGCACCTTCAGTTCGTGTTCCAGTTTGCGGATCGCCTCCGACAACGCCGGCTGCGAGACGTAGCAGGCGGCGGCGGCTCGCGCGAAATGCCGCTCCCGGGCGAGGGCGACGAAGTACTCGAGCTGCCGGAACAACATGGCCATCATTCGATCACGGCCGCGGCGGAGTCCTAGGGATTCGGGTCGCCGTAGGCGGCGGCGATGTCCTCGGAGGAGGCCCAGCGGGAGTAGGCCGGCGACTGCGGCCAGCCGGCCGGGGAGTCCTGCCACTCCTCCTGGCGGCCGTAGGGGAGCAGGTCGATGAGCGGGAAGGTGTGGGCGATCTGTTCCACGCCGCGCCCGTCGGTGTGCCAGGTGCGGTAGACGGTATCGCCGTCGCGCAGAAAGACATTCACGCCGAAGCCGCCGGCGGGCGGGGCGTCGACGTCGGCGCCGAAGGTGCTGTTCGCGGTGGAGTACCAAGGCATTCGGTTGCCGACGCGGCGCTTGTAGGCGAGTGCCTCGTCGATCGGGCCCTGGGTGATGATGACGAAGCGGGCGTCGTAGTTGTCGAGGAAATTGAAACGGGTGAATTGGGCGGTGAATCCGGTGCAGCCGGAGCACTGCCATTCCTTGCCCTCGAACCACATGTGGTTGTAGACGATCAGCTGCGACTTGCCGTCGAAGATCTCGGCGAGGGTGATGGGCCCGTCCTCGCCTTCGAGTGTGTAGGTGGGGAGTTCGACCATGGGGAGGCGGCGGCGCTGGGCGGCGATGGCGTCCAATTCGCGGGTCGCGGCCTTCTCGCGGATGCGCAGGGCTTCGAGTTCTTTGCGCCAGGTGGCGGCGTCGACGATCGGTGGCAAGGGCTGGGTGCTCACGGAGGTCCTCCTGACCGGCTCACAGAGTGCGTGCTGTCAATGAGGACGGCGTCGGCGCGCGGAATTCATCGGTGCCGACCGGGTTCAGTTGGCGCGATCGGCGTAGTCGCGGGGGAGTTTGCCCGGGGGACGGTCGATGACGGCGTCGTCGTCGGGGGTGCGGGCTTCCAGGAAGGTGATGTGGCCGGTGGAGGCGACCAGGGTCTGCGGGTAGGCGGGACCGCGGTTGCGGGCGGCGGTGATCTCGGGGATGTAGTCCTCGTAGCGGCCCAGCGTGAATTCGGGGTAGTCGAGCATCCACTGCGGGTAACAGATGGTGGTGTGGACGCGGCGTTCGGTGAGCCAGGCGATGACCACGGTGACCGTTCCGGTCGGTTCGACCCAGGCGAGCTTGAACAGGCCGTCGCCGAGCTGGACGATCTTCGCCGGTTGCTCGGTGGACCAGCGACCGAACATGGGACCCATCAGGCAGCGGAAGGCGACGGTGTGCGAATTGCGCACGTAGAGCTCGTACTTCCAGCCGTTCTCGTAGGTGTAGATCAGGTGCTGCCCGACGATGCCCGTCAGGTCGCCGGCCCAGGCCGGTACGGTGGCGGCTTCTTCGGCGCTCATCGTGAACTCCTCTCGGCCGACCTGCGTCGAGCCCCGGGTGATCCCCGCCAGCCTATCCGCTGATCACACCGATCCGAGGAAACCGGGCGGTGCCGCCGGATTCGACGGCACCGCGACCGCATTCAGTTCGCCGGTGCCGCCGGCGGTGTGGTGAGCAGGCCGTCCGCCGCCCCGACCGCGGCGCCGACCCCCGCACCCAGTGCCGCGAAAGGTGCGGCGACCATGGCGTAGCCGACCGCCGCGCCGAACACCGGAACGATCACCAGACCGATCGGTGCGAGCGGCAGACCGGCGACCAGACCCGCGACCACCCCGATGACCGCGCCGGTGACGGCGATCGGGCTCGCGACGGTGGAGCCGACGGCCGCGCCGATGGCGGCGTCGGAGAGGACCGTCTTCGCGGTGCGCGTGGCCCGGGCATGGTCGACCCCGGCCGCCTCGAGGGCTTGCGCGATCACCGATTCCGCGCTCGCCGAGGTGTCGTTGATCTGCTGGGTCTGCTCAGCCGTGAGGAAGAAGGGCTGGTCGAGCCGGAGGGTGCCGATCCGGATCGACGAATCCGGGATATCGGCGGCGGGTTGGACGGCCGGGGCCGGCTCTTCGGCGAGAGCGGGCGCGGCACTCATCAGGGACAGGGACAGGGGAAGTGCTCCGGCGACGGCGTAAGCCGCCGCGCGCCGAAGTGCCGGACGAACCGGACTTTTGGCCTGATCAAGGCCCATAGGATTCCTCATTCCGATGCATCGATGACTTTCCGCTCAAGATTCGAAGCCGGGGCGGGTTCGGATATGTCCGGACTTCAAATTGCTGGAAAATTGCCATCGGGGTCCGGGGTGGACCGGGCAACCCGGGAATGGGCATGCCAGAATCGATTTCGAATTGCCTGGTCAGAACGTCATCGATTACTGAGTGGGAGATCCGGATATGAAATTCGCTCGTCGGTTGGCCAGTGCCGGAACGGCACTCGCCGCCTGTGGATTGGCGGCCACCGGGACGGCCGCGGCCGACACCGTCACCATTCCCTTCCAGATCGACGCCGCGCCTTACGGAAACCCGAACGGCAGCTTCGACTCCTTCCCCGCCCGCTGCGCGGCGGTGCTCGGCGGACAGCCCGGGTCCGTGGTGATCACCGGCGCCAAGCCCGGCGGCTGGGGCTGCTTCCTCTCCATGCCGGTCAACTGGATCAACTTGTCGACCGGGGCGACCGGGGTGGCGGTGCTGTCCGACGGCCTGAACGGAATCCCTTCGGCCGCAACGATCAACACCGGCCCCGGCCGGGTGGCGGTGATGCTCGCGCCCGGCGGCACCTACACCCCCGGTTTCGCGACCTTCGTCGTGCAGTAGCGCGACCGCCGACTCGCGATAACGCGACCGCGGACTCGCGGGAGATGTCCACCCCGAAGGGCGGCCGCCGGCGGGCGCTGAATCGCGGCGCCTACTGGAGGTCGCCCGACAGGGCGGCGGCGACCTCGGTCAACAGCGGGGCGGCGCGCTCGACGAGCTCCTCGGTCATGCGGCCGACCGGGCCCGACACCGAAATGGCGAGCCGGGCCGGGGCTTTCGGGACGGCGACCGCGACGCACCGCACGCCCAGTTCCTGCTCGCCTTCGTCCATGGCGTAGCCGGTCCGCGCCGCCTGGTCGAGCTGGCGGGCGAACTCCTCCGGATCGGTGATGGTGGTGTCGGTGTAACGGGGCATTCCGGTGCGCCGCAACAACTCCCGGGTCAGGTCCGGCGGTGATCCGGCCAGGATCGCCTTGCCGACCGCGGTGCAATGCGGGAGGACGCGGCGGCCCACCTCGGTGAACATGCGCATGGAGTGGCGCGACTGTACCTGCGCCACATAGACGATCTGGTCGCCGTCGAGCATGGCCATGTTCGCGGATTCGCCGAGCTCGTCGACCAGTCGCGCCAGATGCGGGCGGGCCAGGACCGACAGCATCTGGGAGGAGCTCTCCCCGAGTTTGATCAGCTTGGGGCCGAGTACGTACTTGCGGGACGGCTCCTGGTGCAGGTAGCCGAGGTCGACCAGGGTGCGGACCAGGCGGTGGATGGTGGGCAGCGGCAGCCCGGACTCGGTGGCCAGCTGGGACAGGCCCATCATGCCGCCCTCGTCGGCCATGAGTTCCAGCAGACCGAACGCGCGCTCGATGGATTGCACACCCCCGGAACTGCCCTTCGGCTCCTTCGCTGCGGGCACCCCGGTCCTCCTTAGTTTTTCCGAATGCCGGAATAGTAGCCTGGGGCGCATGCGGCTACGCGCTGAGTTCACGACCGAACCGTTCCTTGGCGAAGGGGAAGCCCCTCCGCATGCCCTGGCGGCGCTCGAGCTCGCCGAATCGGCCGGGCTGGAATGCGATTTCGGTCCGCTCGGCACCTCGGTGGCCGGGTCGGACGAGCGGCTGCTGCCGGTGCTGGGCGAGATCATGGTGACCGCCTTCGCGCACGGCGCCACCCGGGTGACCATGCAGGTCGAGCAGGATGACTGAATATTCGCCCGTGGACGCGTCGCACCCGGTCCTGGTGACCCTCGCACCCCTGCTGGAGAAGACCGGCGGCCGCCTGGTGCCCGCCGGCGAGGCCGTCGCCGAGGACGTCCCGCTGGTCTGGGAGGGCGAGACGCTGGCCTGCGTTCGCTTCGGTCAGCCGGAGGCCGACACCCTGGGCGGCCTGGAACGGCTGCTCGACGAGGTGGCCGTCGAATTGGGCGGTCCGCTCGCCGAGCTGCCGCGCGCCGAGAAGCAGCGTGCCGTGCGATTGCTGGAGGAGCGCGGCGCGTTCACCTTCCGCAAGTCCGCGGAGACCGTGGCGGCGGCGCTGGGCGTCACCCGCTTCACCGTCTACAACTACCTCAACCGCGAGCGCGCCTGATCGGTCCCGCGGTCGGCGACCATCGCGGTGACCGGGGGGAGTCTGTATATCTTCAACGAACTGTTGACGCCCAGTGTGGCGCATGCCACTCTTCTCGGCTAGCGGAATGACCCTTCCGCGATCCGAGAGAGGCTGCGTTCCCATGGAAACAGAAGCGCCAGAACGACATCCGGTCGACGTCATCCCACCGCCCTGGCAGCTGGTCGCCGGCGGCCTGCAGCACATCGCCGCCATGGTCGCCGGAGTCGTGGCGCCCCCGCTGATCGTCGGTGCGGCCGTCGGGCTGGGGACGAGCGACACGGTTCTGCTGATCACCGCGAGCCTGTTCACCGCGGGCCTGGCCACGCTGCTGCAGTCGCTGGGCTGGTGGAAGTTCGGCGCGCGGCTGCCGCTGATCAACGGCGGCTCCTTCGCCGCGGTCGGCCCGATCCTCGCCATCGCCAAGGACGCCGCACCGGGGGAGGCGCTGCCGGTGATCTTCGGCGCGACCCTGGTGGCGGGCATGCTGGCGGTGTTCGCCGCGCCGTATTTCTCACGACTGCACCGGTTCTTCCCGCCCATCGTGGGCGGGACCGTCATCTCCCTCATCGGCCTGTCGCTGCTGCCGGTCGCGCTCGGCTGGATCAGCGGTGCGGGGGAGGGTGCGATGGGGGAGGCACACGTGCCGTTGAAGAACCTCCTCGATGCCGCGATCGCCCTGGTCGTCGTGCTGTTGTGTCATCGCTTCCTGACGGGATTCGGACGGCAGCTGGCCCTGCTGATCGGACTGGTCGCCGGGTCCCTGGCGGGATGGCCGCTGGGACTGCTGGATACCGGCCCGGTGCGCACCAGCGCGCTGGTCGGCTTCATTCCGCCGCTGCACTTCGGCGTTCCCCAGTTCCAGATCGGCGCGATCGTCTCGCTGTGCATCGTCATGCTCGTGGTGATGACCGAGTCGACCGCGACCATGATGGCGCTCGGCGAGATCGTGGATCGACCGGCGGAGGAGCATCACATCGCGGGTGGGCTGCGGGCCGCGGGTCTGGGCACCATGCTGGCCTCGGTGATGGGCGGATTCGCCTGCGGCGCTTTCGCGCAGAACGTCGGCCTGGTCGCGCTGACCAGGATGTACAGCCGGTTCGTGGTGGCCGCCAGTGGCGCGCTGCTGGTGCTGCTCGGGCTGTTCCCGGTGGCGAGCGCGGTGGTCGAGCTGGTGCCCAAACCGGCCCTGGGCGGAACGGGTCTGGTGTTGTTCGGGACCGTGGCCGCCAGCGGCATCCGCACCCTCGCCAAGGCTGATCTGGGTGATCCGATCAACTCGCTGATCGTGGGCGTCTCGTTGTTCGTCGGCATGACCCCGACGGTGGCCCCCTCGTTCTATGCCGGTCTGCCGGGCCCGGTGTCGATCATCATGGCGTCCGGCATCAGCGCGGGCTGCCTGACGGCCCTGGTGCTGCATCAGCTGTTCCGTTCGCGTGCGACCCCCGCCCTGGCCCCCTCGGCGTGAGTCGGACCATCGCTCTGACCTGCGGTCCGTGTATATTTTCAACAAACTGTTGACGAGTTGTTGTGGCCCGTGACACTCTTCTCGAGTGGCGGAATCACCCTTCCGTCATCCGAGAGAGGTAGCGCCGATGGTGACGTTGAGCGAATTCAATTCGACAGCCGGTGATCAACTCCGGCCGGACTTGCTGACCTGCTGCGACGTGCCCGCCTGGGCCGACGCGGTGCTGGCGGACCGGCCCTACGCCGATATCGACGGCGTGCTCGCCCGAGCCGATGAACTGGCCGCCGGACTGACCGGAGCCGACGTGGACCGCGCCCTGGCCGCGCACCCCCGCATCGGCGAACGGGTCACCGGCACCGGCACCGGATCGGCGTGGTCGCGCCAGGAACAGGCCGGGGTCGGCCAGGACGTGGCCATCGCCGCCCAGCTGCTGGACGGAAACCGCGCCTACGAGAAGCGATTCGGCCGGGTCTTCCTGATCTGCGCCACCGGCCTGTCGGCCGAGCAGATCCTCGCGAATCTGCACGAGCGCCTCGCCAATGACGATGCCGCCGAGGCGGCCGTGGTGGCCGGAGAATTGCGCAAGATCGCCGTCCTGCGCCTGCGAAAGGTCTTCGAACAATGAGCACCATTACGACGCACATCCTGGATTCCGCGCTCGGTAAGCCCGCCGCGGGCGTCCCGGTCCGGCTCGAACACCTCGGCCCCGAGACCCGGGTGCTGGCCGAGGGCAAGACCGATGACGACGGCCGCATCCGCGACCTCGGCCCCGAGGGGCTGGAGGCGGGGAACTACCGGCTCACCTTCGACATCGAATCCTATTCCGCGGCAACGCGACAGAAATACTTCTATCCCACGGTGTCGATCACGTTCACCGTGGCGGGCGAGCCGGGCGAGCACTACCACGTGCCCCTGCTGATGAGCCCCTTCGCCTATTCCACCTACCGAGGAAGCTGAACTCACATGGCAATCAAGCTGGGACAGAACCAGTACGGCAAGGCCGAGAACCGGGTGGTGCGCGTCTACCGCGACACACCGCGCCACCAGATCCGCGACCTGAACGTCTCCTCGGCCCTGCGCGGCGACTTCGCCGACGCCCACATCACCGGCGACCAGGGCGACGTGCTGCCCACCGACACCCAGAAGAACACCGCCTTCTCCTTCGCCAAGGAGAAGGGCGTGCACTCCATCGAGGAGTTCGGCCTCACCCTCGCCGATCACTTCATCTCCCGGGCCCCCACCGCCACCGGCGCGCGCGTCGAGATCGAGGAGTACGCCTGGGACCGCATCGAGGTCGACGGCTCCGGCCATGATCACTCGTTCGTGAAGTCCGGTCAGGGCATCCGCACCACCGTGGTCAATGTCGACGGCGTCGGCCCGGATCGGGTGGCGCACGTGGTATCCGGCGTCCGCGACCTCACCCTGCTCAAGACCACGGGCTCGGAGTTCCACGGCTTCTTCAAGGACAAGTACACCACCCTGCAGCCGACCAACGACCGCATCATGGCGACCTCGCTGGTGGCCAAGTGGCGCTACAACCACACCGATGTCGACTGGGACAAGACCTACGACTCGATCCTCAAGACCATCCTGCGGCAGTTCGCCGTGGTGCACTCCCTCGCGCTGCAGCAGACCCTGTACTCCATGGGCCGCGCGGTGCTCGAGCAGTTCACCGAGGTCGCCGAGATCCGTTTCTCCGCACCGAACAAGCACCACTTCCTGGTGGACCTGAGCCCGTTCAACGTGGAGAACCCGGGCGAGGTCTTCATCGCCGCGGATCGCCCCTACGGCCTCATCGAGGCCACCGTCGAGCGCGACGACGCTCGTGAGTCGGGCAACGCCTGGCTCGCCACCCCCGGCTTTTGCTGAACGGGCAGAGCCTGATCCCCCTCTTCCTGACCTAGGAGGTGCGGCGATGGGTGATGACCAGAGCCGCGTGTCAGTGACCGTCACCCGACCCGAGGATGCGCGACATCCGGTGGGGCAGTTGGCGATCTACGGAACTCAGCACATTCTGACGATGTACGGCGGGGTGATCGCGCCGCCGCTGATCGTCGGCGGTGCGGCCGGGCTCTCGGTGTCGGACATGGCGCTGCTGGTGACAGCGGGCCTGTTCGTCTCCGGCCTGGCGACCCTGCTCCAAACCCTGGGCATCGGGCCGATCGGCTCCAGATTGCCCATCGTGCAGGGTATTTCGTTCGCGAGCGTCTCGACGATGGTGACCATCGCCAGTGACGGCGGACTCCGGCCGGTGTTCGGGGCGATCATCGTCGCCGGATTGATCGGCCTGGTGTTGTCCAGCTTCTTCGCCAAGCTGGTGCGCCTGTTCCCGGCCGTGGTGACCGGGACGATCATCACGGTGATCGGACTCTCGTTGCTGCCCACCGCGTTCCGGTGGGCGATGGGCAACAATCCGAAAGCCTCCGACTACGGATCCGTGGGCAATATCGCCTTCGCCGGGCTCACCCTGCTCATCATCCTGGTGATCAGCCGGGTGTTCCAGGGCGCGATCTCACGATTGTCGATCCTGCTGGGTCTGGCCGTCGGCACGGTCATCGCCCTGCTCACCCACCACGCCGACTTCGGCGCGGTGAGCAAGGCGAAAATCGTCGCGCTGCCGCCGATCCTGCACTTCGGCGGGCCGACCTTCGAGGTCGGGGCGATCGTGTCCATGACCATCGTGATCCTGGTGATCATGACCGAGACCACCGCCGACATCCTCGCCATCGGCGAGATCGTCGGCACCGAGGTGGATTCGGCGCGGGTGGCGGCGGGCCTGCGGGCCGACATGCTGTCCACCACGGTCGCGCCGGTGTTCGGCAGCTTCCCGTGCAGCGCCTTCGCGCAGAACGTGGGGCTGGTGGCGCTGACCGGCATCAAGAGCCGATTCGTGGTCGCCGCGGGCGGTTTGGTGCTGGTGCTGCTGGGTCTGTTCCCGGTAGTGGGCGCGGTGGTGGCCGGGATTCCGTATCCGGTGCTGGGCGGCGCGGGGATCGTGCTGTTCGGATCGGTGGCGGCGAGCGGTATCCGCACCCTGGCGCGGGTGGACTTCACCGACAACCTGAACATGGTCATCGTCGCGGTGGCGCTCGGGGTGGGCCTGATTCCCATTGCGGCGCCGACGTTCTGGGACAAGTTCCCGACCTGGCTCGGGGTGATCATGCACTCCGGGATCAGTGCCACCGCCGTGGTGGCGATCGTGTTGAACCTGGTGTTCAACGAGTTCACCCGTGGAAACAAGGCGGGCGCTTCGGTATTCGCCGCGGTCGAGGATCGCAAGGACGATCTGGGCGAACGCCTGGACGATGACATCCGCGACTGAATCGCACGACATCCGCGGCTGAGTTCGCAACTTCGTATATTTCCCGCTCTACCGGCCAGTAGCTCCCGAAACTCTCTTGACGGGGTTGTTTCGGGAGCTCTAGCATTTTCATATCCCGAAAAAACATTTCCGCATTATGGAAAACAGCGGAGAACCTGCGGGAACGAACTGGAGGGATTCCTGATGACCCACACGCTGAACTACGCCGTGAACTGCTCGCTGCTGTTCACCGAACTGCCCATCCTGGAACGCCCGGAAGCCGTGCGGCAGGCCGGATTCGACGCCATCGAGTTCTGGTGGCCGTTCGCCGAAGCGGTCCCGTCCGACCAGGACGTCGACGCCTTCGTCGCCGCCGTGCAGAACGCCGGCGTGCGGCTGATCGGCCTGAACTTCTTCGCCGGTGACATGCCCGGCGGCGACCGCGGCCTGGTCTCCTGGCCGGCCCGCGCCGCGGAGTTCAAGGACAATATCGACGTCACCGTGGGCATCGGAGAGCGCCTGGGCACCAAGGCTTTCAACGCCCTCTACGGCAACCGGGTCGACGACGCCACCCCGGAGCAGCAGGACGAGCTGGCCGTGCAGAACCTCTCCGCCGCGGCCCTGGCCGCCGCTCGCATCGGCGCCACCGTGCTGGTCGAACCCGCCTCCGGCGCACCGCGTTACCCGCTGCTGACGGCCGCCGACGGCCTCGCCGTCATCGACAAGGTGCAGGCGCACTCCGGGGTGTCCAATATCGGACTGCTCGCCGACCTCTACCACCTCGCCGTGAACGGCGACGACGTGGACAAGGTGATCACCGAGCACACCGCGCGCATCGCCCACGTGCAGATCGCCGACAACCCCGGCCGCAACGAGCCGGGCACCGGCGAACTCCAGCTCGAGCTCCAGCTCACCGACCTCGCGTCGCGTGGCTACCAGGGCTGGGTGGGCCTCGAGTACAAGCCCTCCGGCCGTTCCGAGGATGCCTTCGAGTGGCTGCCGCGTGAGCGCCGCGCCGCCAAGTGACCGAAACCCATTGACAGACAACGACTTAGGAATCAGATCATGACCAACATCGCTTTCATCGGCCTCGGCATCATGGGCAGCCCGATGGCCGTCCACCTGCAGAACGCGGGCCATTCGGTCAAGGGCTTCGACCGCAACCCGGCCCAGGCGCAGCCGCTGGTCGACGCGGGCGGCCGCGCCGTCACCTCCGTCGCCGACGCCGTGCGCGGCGCGGACGTCATCGCCGTGATGGTGCCCGACTCCCCGCACGTGCAGGAGGTCCTGGCCGGGGAGAAGGGCGTTTTCGAGACCGCCGAACCCGGCGCCCTGATCATCGACTTCTCGTCCATCCGCCCCGACGTCACCCAGGAGCTGGCCAAGCAGGCCGCCGAGCGTGGCTTCCGGCTGCTCGACGCCCCCGTCTCCGGTGGCCAGCCGGGCGCGGTCAACGCCACCCTGTCCATCATGGTCGGCGGTTCGGCAGAGGACTTCGCCACCGCCAAGCCGCTGTTCGACACCGTCGGCAAGACCATCGTGCACGTCGGCACCAATGGCGCCGGCCAGACCGTGAAGGCCGCCAACCAGCTCATCGTGGCCACCAACATCCAGGCCGTGGCCGAGGCCGTGGTCTTCCTCGAGGCCTACGGCGTCGAGCTGGGCCCGGCCCTGGACGTGCTCGGCGGCGGCCTGGCCGGTTCGGCCGTGCTGAACCAGAAGCGCGACAAGATGATCAACCGCGAGTTCGCGCCCGGCTTCCGCATCGACCTGCACCACAAGGACATGGGCATCTTCACCACCGCCGCCCGTGAGGCCGGTCTGGTGACCCCGGCCGGCTCGCTGATCGCGCAGCTGGTCGCCTCGGCCCGCGCCAACGGCGACGGCCACCTGGACCACTCGGCCCTGCTGCGCGGCGTCGAGCGCCTGAGCGGCTCGCTGGACAAGGAGAACTGAGCATGGCGCGCATGCGCACCGTCGACGCGGCGGTCCTGATCCTGGAGAAGGAAGGGGCCACACAGGCTTTCGGCCTGCCCGGCGCCGCGATCAACCCCTTCTACAGCGCCATGAAGGCGCACGGCGGTATCAAGCACGTGCTGGCCCGCCACGTCGAGGCCGCCTCGCACATGGCCGAGGGCTACACCCGGGCCCAGCCCGGCAATATCGGCGTCTGCATCGGCACCTCGGGTCCCGCGGGCACCGACATGGTGACCGGCCTGTACGCAGCCAGCGCGGATTCCATTCCGATCCTGTGCATCACGGGCCAGGCGCCCGTGGCCAAGCTGCACAAGGAGGACTTCCAGGCCGTCGACATCGCGTCCATCGCGAAGCCCCTGGCCAAGTGGGCCACCACGGTGCTGGAGCCCGCGCAGGTGCCGGGTGCGTTCCAGAAGGCGTTCTGGCTCATGCGCGAAGGCCGTCCGGGCCCGGTGCTGATCGATCTGCCGATCGACGTGCAGCTGGCAGAGATCGAATTCGACATCGAGACCTACGAGCCGCTGCCCGTGGTGCGCCCCGCCGCCACCCCGGCGCAGGCCGCCAAGGTGCTGCAGATGCTGAACGCCGCCAAGCGCCCGCTGATCATCGCGGGCGGCGGCATCATCAACGCCGACGCCTCCGAGCTGCTGGTGAAGTTCGCCGAGCTGACCGGTGTCCCGGTGGTCCCGACCCTGATGGGCTGGGGCACCATCGCCGACGACCACGAGCTGAACGCGGGCATGGTGGGTCTGCAGACCTCCCACATCTACGGCAACGAGTCGCTGCTGGCCGCCGACTTCGTGCTGGGCATCGGCAACCGGTGGGCCAACCGCCACACCGGCGCGCTCGACGTCTACACCAAGGACCGCACCTTCGTGCACGTCGACATCGAGCCGACCCAGATCGGCCGGGTCTTCGCGCCCGACTACGGTGTCGTCTCCGATGCCGGCGCGGCGCTGGAGCAGTTCATCGCGGTCGCCGAATCTCTCGACAAGGTGGGCGGTCTGACCGACCACAGCGGATGGGTGAAGCAGGTGCGCGCCAAGCGCGCCACCGGTCAGCGCAAGACGCACTTCGAGAACGTGCCGCTGAAGCCGGCGCGCGTGTACGAGGAGATGAACAAGGCGTTCGGCCCGGAGACCCGCTACGTGACCACCATCGGTCTGTCGCAGATCCAGGCCTCGCAGATGCTGCACGTGTACAAGCCGCGGCACTGGATCAACGCCGGTCAGGCCGGGCCGCTGGGCTGGACCCTGCCCGCCGCGCTGGGTGTGGCGACCGCGGTGCGGGACGAGCCGGTGGTGGCGCTGTCGGGTGACTACGACTTCCAGTTCCTGATCGAGGAATTGGCCGTCGGCGCGCAGTTCAACATCCCGTACATCCATGTGCTGGTGAACAACTCGTACCTGGGCCTGATCCGGCAGGCGCAGCGGGCGTTCGACATGGACTACTACGTGCAGCTGGACTTCGAGAACATCAACTCGCCCGAGGTCAACGGCTACGGCGTGGACCACGTCAAGGTCGCGGAAGGACTGGGCTGCAAGGCGATTCGGGTCTTCGAGCCGCAGGACATCGGTCCCGCGTTCGAGAAGGCCAAGTCGCTGATGGCCGAGTTCAAGGTGCCCGTCGTGGTCGAGTGCATTCTCGAGCGCGTCACCAACGTGTCCATGGGCGCGGCCGGAATCGACGCCATCACGGAGTTCGAGGAACTGGCCTCGGCCTTCGCCGACGCCCCGACCGCCACCGTTCCGCTGGACTAGAGGATTCCCATGGCTCGTGTGCTGATCGCCTCCGACAAATTCAAGGGCTCGCTGACCGCGGCGCAGGTCGGGGCCGCCGTGCGAGCCGGAATCCGGCGCGGGCGACCCGACGCCTCGGTGTCGGTGGTGCCCGTCGCCGACGGCGGTGACGGCACCGTCGCCGCCGCCCTCGCCGCCGGATTCGACGCGGTCCCGCTGACCGCGTCGGGTCCGACCGGGGAACCGGTGCTGACGGCCTACGCCCGCCGCGACGATCTCGCCGTGGTGGAGATGGCCGACGTCTCGGGTCTGGTGCGGCTGCCCGAAGGCCGCCCGCACCCGATGACCGCCACCAGCCGGGGCACCGGCGAGGTGATGGCGGCGGCGGTGGCGGCCGGCTGCCGCCGCATCGTGCTCGGGATCGGCGGCAGCGCCGGAACCGATGGCGGCGCAGGACTGCTGGAGGCGCTCGGCGCCCTGCTGCTGGACGACGAGGGGCGACCCATCGGCGACGGCGGGGCGGCGCTCACCCGGGTGGCCTCCATCGACCTGACCGCCCTGCGCGAGCGGATGGACGGCGTCGAGGTCGTCGTGGCCTGCGACGTCGACAATCCGCTCACCGGGCCCTCCGGGGCCGCCGCGGTCTACGGACCGCAGAAGGGCGCCGATCCGGCCCAGGTCGCCGAGTTGGCCAGTACCAGGCCTTGTTCATCGCGAACATCTCGTTCGTGCTGCCCATGTCCGTCTAC
>NZ_JBSGCY010000113.1:0-22112 GCF_053602115.1 Nocardia sp. NPDC004582
CGGCCCGCGGCGGTGTCGTCGCGGGCGAGTTCGGCGTCGATGACCGGGGTTTCGATGCCGTCGGAGTCGATGGCTCCGGCGGCGGCCAGCGCCTGGGTGAGCCGCCAGCGCAGGTCGGTGTCGACGGTGAGGCCCGGCAGCCCGGCGCCTTCCGGGTCGTCGGCGCGCAGCTGGCGCAGCACCTGGATGTGCTGCGGGGACAGCAGCGCGCCGGTGAGCGCGTTGACGAACGCCAGCTGGTGGTCCGAGCCGGCTCCGGCGGCGCGGGCCAATTCCAGCAGCCGGCCGGCGTAGGCGGGCCAGCCCTCGGTGCGCGCCCATTCCGGGTCGGCGTAGGCGCCGAGCGCGGTGCTCGCCTGCATGAGAAGCCGCTGCACGACACCGATCTCGGTCTCCGCGCCGACGCCGCGCTGCACCAGCGCCACGAAGTCGCGGGCCTTCATCTCGGCCTGGCGGGTCATCTCCCAGGCCGCGGACCAGGCCAGGGTGCGGGGCAGCGGTTCGGCGATATCGGCGATGCGCGCCACCACGGTGTCGAGCGAGTCGGTGTCGAGGCGGACCGAGCAGTAGGTGAGGTCGTCGTCGTTGACCAGCACCAGCTTGCCGCGGCCGACACCGATCAGCTCGGGCACGTCGGTGCGCTCGGCCGCGTCCACATCGAGCTCGACGCGCTTGGTGCGCACCAGCTTTCCGTCCTGGTCGGCGTAGATGCCGATGGCGAGCCGGTGCACGCGCCGCTCACCCGCGCCGGGCTCCGCACCGTCCTGCACGACCGCGAAGGAGGTGAAGTTGCCGTCCGCGTCCACGGTGAAGTCGGGGCGCAGGATGTTCAGGCCGGTGGTCTTGAGCCACTGCGCGCCCCAGTCCGAAAGATCGCGGCCCGACGCCTTCTCCAGCGCGCCCACCAGGTCGTCGAAAGTGGCGTTGCCGTAGGCGTGTTCGGTGAAGTAGTCGCGCAGACCGGCCAGGAACGGCTCCTCGCCGACGTAGGCCACCAGCTGCTTGAGCACGGAAGCGCCCTTGGCGTAGGTGATTCCGTCGAAGTTGACCTCGACGGCGGCCAGGTCGGGGATGTCGGCGGCGATCGGGTGGGTGGAGGGCAGCTGGTCCTGCCGGTACGCCCACGACTTCTCGACATTGGCGAAAGTGGTCCAGGCGTTGGTGTATTCGGTCGCGCCGACCTGGCACAGCACCGAGGCGAAGGTGGCGAACGACTCGTTCAGCCACAGGTCGTCCCACCACTTCATGGTGACCAGGTCGCCGAACCACATGTGCGCCATCTCGTGCAGCACGGTCTCGCAGCGGCGTTCGTAGGAGGCGCGGGTCACCTTGGAGCGGAAGACGTAGTCCTCGAGGAAGGTGACGGCACCGGCGTTCTCCATGGCGCCCGCGTTGAATTCGGGCACGAACAGCTGGTCGTACTTGCCGAAGGCGTAGGGCACACCGAAATTGGCGTGGTAGAAGCCGAAGCCCTGCTTGGTCTCGGTGAAGAGCCGTTCGTGGTCCATGAATTCGGCCAGCGAGGCGCGGCAGTAGATGCCGAGCGGGATCTCGCCGTGCGAATCCTGGTAGGAGTCGGTCCATTTCGCGTACGGTCCGGCGATCAGCGCGACCAGGTAGGTGCTCATGCGCGGGGTGGTGGCGAAGGTGTGCCGGACGACCGCGCCGAGCCGGTGGGTGTCGGTGACGGCCCCGTTGGAGATGACCTGCCAGTCCTCGGGCGCGGTCACGACCATGTCGTAGGTGGCCTTGAGATCGGGCTGGTCGAAGCAGGCGAACATGCGCTTGCAATCGGCGGTCTCGAACTGCGAGTACAGGTAGACCTTGTCGTCGGTGGGGTCGACGAAGCGGTGCAGGCCCTCACCGGTGTTGGAGTACTCGCCGTCGGCCTCGATCACCAGCTCGTTGTTCGCGGCCAGGCCGGGCAGGGTGAGGCCCTGCTCCTCGTCGTAGCCGCTCACGTCCAGGGCGACGCCGTTGAGCACGGCCGAACGCAGGCCCGCGCCCACGAAGTCGATGAAGGTCTGCGCACCCGGCGTCGCGGTGAAGGTCACCGTCGCCTTCGAGTGGAAGGTCTCACCGCGAGGCGCGTCGGCGCTGGTGGGCTGGCCGGTGAGGTCCAGCTCGACCTTGTAGTTCTCCACCTGGACCGTGGCGGCGCGTTCGACGGCCTGCTCGCGGGTGAGATTCGGTGCGGACAAGGAGGCTCCTTAGCTCTCGGAGAACTGTGCGGCAGTAGCCAGCTTGCCATGCCCGAGGTCGCGCGGTTGGGCGTGTCCGATGCGAGGACGGCCACCCACTAGGCTGGGCGGCGGCAGCTACCGCCCAGCACGAGGAGGACCGTTGAAGCACATCCACGCCGGTAAGGTGCGCGACCTGTACGAGGACGGCGATTCGCTGATCCTGGTCGCATCCGACCGGGTGTCGGTGTACGACGTGGTGCTGCCGACCCCGATCCCGGACAAGGGCGCGCTGCTCACCCAGCTGTCGAACTGGTGGTTCGGCTTCTTCTCCGATGTGCCCAACCACATTCTGTCCACCACCGACGTGCCCGCCGAGTTCGCGGGCCGCGGCGTGCGGGTCAAGCCGCTGAAGATGGTGAAGGTGGAGTGCATCGCGCGCGGCTACCTGACCGGCGGCGGCCTGGCCGAATACAACCGCACCGGCACCGTGTCCGGCATCGCGCTGCCGCCGGGCCTGCGCGACGGCGACAAGCTGCCCGAACCCATCTTCACCCCCACCACCAAGGCCGACGAGGGCCACGACGAGCCGATCAGCTTCGTCGACGTGGTGAACCAGGAGGGCAAGGAGGTCGCCGAGAAGCTGCGCGACCTGACCCTCGAGATGTACTCGCGCGGCGCCGACCACGCCGCCGCCAACGGTGTCATCATCGCTGACACGAAGATCGAACTCGGCTGGGACGGTGACGTTCTCACCGTCGGCGACGAGGTGCTGACCTCGGATTCCTCCCGCTTCTGGCCCGCCGACGACTACGAGCCGGGCCGCCCGCAGAAGTCGTTCGACAAGCAGTTCGTGCGCGACTGGTCCACCTCCACCGGGTGGAACAAGGAGTACCCGGGCCCGGAGATTCCGGCCGACATCATCGACGTGACCCGCCAGAAGTACAAGCAGGCCTACGAACTCATCACCGGCAACACCTGGACCGGCGTCTAGGCCGCGACCGCTTCGGCGGCAAGGAAGTTCGTGACGAACTCGTCGGCCCGGCGCTCCAACTCGGCGTACTGGGCCACGCGTTCGGCGCCGATGGTGGCCGGGTCGATGAGCAGTTGCCCGTCGGCGTCGAGCCGCTGCCGGCGTTCCTCGGCGTCGGGCAGCAGGCCGACGCTCGAGTGGGAGAAGCCGCAGTAGTAGGCGATTCCCAGATTGAGCTGGCCCTCCAATGACTGTTGGAGGAAGTCCACGAGCGGGTCGCCCGCGGCCATGCCGGCCAGGCCGAGCCACAGCATGCGCTTGCCCGCCAGGCGAGGCTTGCTGCGGCCGTAGGCGAATCCGTAGTTCCATACGCGGTCGATCCAGCCCTTGAGCAGCGCGGGGACGCTCGCCCAGTAGACGGGGAAGACCGCGATCACCACGTCCGCGGCGAGGACGCGGTCCATGTGCTCGTGGACCTCGGGGGAGTAGAGCTTCTCGCGATCGCCCCAGTCCGGCTGGTCGGCTTCGGTCATGCGGGGGTCGAAGCCCTCGGCCCGCAGATCCAGCAGATCGACGCGGTAGCCGTCGGACTCCAGCCGGGCGACGGTCCGGGCGGCGAGGTGCGCGGTCAGGGAATCGGATCGGTGGTGAGCGACCACGACCAGCGCGGTGCGGATGTGCTGCTCGATTCCGTCGTGCGACAAGGGATTCCTCCTGGAGCGGTGGGATGTTTGCTGTGCTCCCAGTACACCCGTCCGGATGTAGACGATCCATGGGTGAAAACCTCTCTTCGATAGGAATTCGTCTACCCTCGATCCGGTGGACCCTCTGAGTAAGCTGCTGAGCGGTATTCGAGCCGAGGGCGCGGTGGTCACGCACGCGGTGATGCCCGCGCGGTGGACGATTCGATTCGCCGACCGCGCGCCGCTGACGATGATCACCGTCATGCGCGGGGGCGGGACGCTGCTGCCGCCGGACGGTGGCAGTCGGACCCTCGAAGCGGGAGACACCGCGCTGGTTCGTGGTCCGGGCGAATTCCGGCTCGTCTCGGGTGATCTCGGCAGCGACGCCACCGACGATCGCGCTTCCGCCCCGGCCGAGTACGAGATTTCCTGCTTCGCCACCGATTCCGAGTGCTCGGCGGAGGAACTCGCCGGAATCCACTGGGGCAGTGCGGCCGACGCCACCGCCCTGATGGTCGGTGCCTATCGGACCTCGTTCCGTCGCCACGAACGCCTCTTGCGCGCGCTCCCGCCGGTCCTGGTGGTCCAGGAGGACTACGAATCCTGCGGCTGGTACGAGTCGGCCGCCGCCTCCGCCGTCCTGCAGAGCGCGGGCTCGCAGGCCATGATGGACCGCCTGCTCGACTGGAGTCTGGTCTGCACCCTGCGCACCTGGTTCGACCAGGCCGGACCCGACGCCCCCACCTGGTTCCGGGGTCTGGCCGATCCGGTCATCGCCCCCGCGCTGCAATCCATCCACACCAGCCCCGGGGCGCCGTGGACCGTCGCCGCGCTGGCCGCCGAAGCCGGTGTCTCCCGGGCGCTTTTCGCCAAACGCTTCACCGCCGTCATGGGGCAGCCGCCGCTGACCTACCTCACCGAGTCGCGGATGGACGAGGCCGAGGAACTGCTCACCGACACCGACCTGACCATCGCCCATATCGCCAAATCGGTCGGCTACGCGGATCCGTTCGGCTTCTCCGCCGCCTTCAAACGCCATCGTGGCGTGAGCCCCACCGCCTTCCGGGCGTCCGCCGCCTGAGGCGCGCCGGGGCCGGAGACGGCCGCACGTGGGCGACGGCCACCACGCCGCCATCACGGACACGTGGGATCAGGCTTGCGGCTCGGCGGTTCAGCCGCGGCGCAGGCGGGCGGCGCGGATGGTGAGGTAGTCGCGCTCGGGGAGGCTGGTGGTGCGGCGCGCGGCCGCCGCGTAGCAGGCGACGGCTTCCTCGTGGTCGCCCGCCATCTCGTGCAGGTGACCGCGGACGGCATCGAGGCGGTGGTTTCCCCGCAGCGACTCCGCGAGGGTGTCGGTGAGGTCCAGACCCGCCTGCGGGCCGTGCACCATGGCGGTGGCGACCGCGCGATTGAGGGTGACCATCGGGTTGGGTGACTGGCGTTCGAGGGCGTTGTACAGCAACAGGATTCGGGGCCAATCGGTGTCCTCGGGCCGCAGCGCCTGCGCGTGCAGGGCGGCGATGGCGGCCTGGATCTGATAGGGGCCGATGAGTCCGCGACCGACCGACGCGGTCGCCAGGCGCACGCCCTCGATGATCATCTCGCGATCCCACAGCCCGCGATCCTGTTCGGCCAGCGGGATCAACTCGCCGTGCTCGCCGGTGCGGGCGGCGCGCCGGGCATCGGTCAGCAGGAGCAGCGCGAGCAGGCCGGTGACCTCGGGATTGTCCGGCAGCACGCGATACAGCGCGCGGGCCAGCCGAATCGCCTCGCTCGACAGGTCGCCGCGCCGTAGTCGCGCGCCGCCGCTGGTGTGGCCCTCGGTGAAGATCAGGTACAGCACCCGCAGCACGCTGTCGAGGCGCGTATTCCATTCCCCGCGTTGCCCGTTCAACTCGGCGGGCATGGCGAAGGGGCGCTCCTCCTCCGAGATCCGCTTCTTGGCGCGCGTGATCCGTTGCGCCATGGTCCTTTCCGGCAGCAGGAAGGCCCGGGCGATCTCCTCGGTGGTGAGCCCGCCCACGGCGCGCAGGGTCAGCGCGATCGCGCTCGCGGGCGACAGCGCGGGATGACAGCACAGGAAGAACAAGGTGAGCGTGTCGTCGCGGTCCTCGGTGCCGGTATCGCGGGCGGTGACCTTGCCGCCCGGATCGGCGGTGCCTCGAATGCCCGATGCCCCGTATGTGGCGGCCGCGGGGCTCGCGCTGTCCGCACCGGCCAGCTGGTCGAGCCCGGTCTCCGACAGTGCGGCGATCACCGCGTCGGCCGGATCGGGTGCCGCCGTGCCCAGGCGTTCCGGGTCGCGGATCGCGTCGGCGGCCTCGCGATCGCGGCGGGCGGAGTCGGCGCGGATGGCGTCGACCATGCGCCGCGCGCCGACCTGGATGAGCCAGCCGCGCGGGTTGCCGGGCAGTCCGTCGGCGGGCCACTGGGTGGCGGCGGCGAGCAGGGCTTCCTGCAGAGCGTCCTCGGCGGCGTCGAAATCGCCGTAGCGGCGCACGAGCGCGCCGAGGACCTGCGGGGCGAGCTCGCGCAGCAGGTCCTCGATCGCGGTGTGCGGCATCAGAGTTCGGCGGCCGGGGCGCACATGAGCTGGCGGACTTCGATGTACTCGCCGATCGGCTTGCCGCCGGGGCCGGGCGCGGCCGAGGCCTGGGCGGCGATCTCGACGGCGCGGTCCGGGGTGTCGACGTCGACGATCCAGTACCCGGCCAGGAGCTCCTTGGTCTCGGGGAAGGGGCCGTCGGTGACGACCGGCGCGGACCGGCCGTCGGAACTGACGGTGATCGCCTGGCCCGGGTCGGCGAGGCCCTGGGCCTCGACCAGTTCGCCGGACTTGGCCAGCTGCTCGCCCAGGGCGCGCTGGAAGTCGATGTGGGCCTGGATCTCCTCGGGCGCCCACTGATGGATCGGGGTGTCGCAGAAGGCGGCGGCGGTGTAGGTCTTGATCAGCATGTACTTCATGGTCGGCTCCTTCGTCGGTGCGCCGCGGTGGCGCTTTCGCCTACAGGTCGGAGCCCCGCACGCCGGATCGACGTATCGCGCAGCCCAAGGTGCGTGACGGTGGTCACAGGGCGTCCGGGTCCACGGCCCGGCCGCTCAGGATCAGTTCCTTGATCTTGTCGGTGACATCCCACACGTTCACGTTCATCCCGGCCAGCACCCGGTCGCCCGGGTCGAGCCAGTACGCCACGAACTCGCGTCCGGCCAGATCGCCGCGCACCACCACGTGCGCCTGCTGCTTGGGGGACACATAGCCGGTGTACTCCATCCCCAGGTCGTACTGATCGGTGAAGAAGTAGGGCAGCCGGTCGTACACGGCGGGCCGGCCGAGCATGGTCAGGGCCGCCACCGCGGGCTGGTTGAGCGCGTTCGCCCAGTGCTCCACCCGGATTCGCTGACCCAGCACCGGGTGCTGCTGAGCGGCGATATCGCCGACGGCGACGATATCGGGGTCCGAGGTGGCCAGGCTCTCGTCGACCAGCACGCCGCCGTCCACGGCCAGTCCGGCGTCGGCGGCCAGCTCGATATTGGGTCGCGCACCCACCGCGACCAGCACCGCGTCCGCCTCGATCCGGGTGCCGTCATCGAGGAGCACGCCGGTGGCGCGGCCGTCGGCCGTGGTGATCTCGGCGACCTTCACCCCGGTGCGCAGGTCGACGCCGTGCGCGCGGTGCAGGTCCGCGAACACCTCGCCCATCTCGGTGCCGAGCGCGGCCCGCAAGGGGGCCGAGTCCGCCTCCAGCACAGTCACTTCCACGCCCGCCGCTCGCGCGGCCGCGGTCACCTCGAGCCCGATCCAGCCCGCGCCGATCACCGCCAGTCGCCCGACCTCGCCGAACATGGCCAGCAAGGCGTCGGAGTCCTCGATGGTGCGCAGCACGTGCACGCCCGCCGCGTCCGCGCCGGGCATCCGCAGCAGGCGCGGGCGCGAGCCGGTGGCCAGCGCCAGTTTGTCATAGGGCAGGGTCGTACCGTCCGGCAGCGCAACGGTTTTGGTGTCGCGGTCCAGCGCGGTGACGGTGGTTCCGGGCATCACCTCGATATGGTGGTCGCGGTACCACTGCGCCGGGTCCACGGTGAAGTCGGGCAGCGACTTCTTGCCCAGCAGATGCTCCTTGGACAGTGGCGGGCGCTCGTAGGGCAGATGCTCCTCGGCGCTGACGAGGGTCACCGCGCCGTCGAAGTCGTTGGCCCGCAAGGCTTCCGCGAGCTTCGCCGCAGCGAGCCCGCCCCCCGCGATGACGAACCTGGAACCGGTCATGCCGAAACCTCCCTGCTCACGCGGCCGGGATCGCTCCAATGGATGTGGCTTTCCTCCCGGCGAGGCCGATATTTCGACCCTAGACCCGGGCGAGTCGGGCGGAGCGGAAATATCGGCAACAATCCGGGTTGTTGCCTTAGAGGAACGGCCATGTCTCCGGCCGTCGACTGCGAAAGGACTTCCCTGTGAGCGACACCAACAAGGACCGGGTCGACTTCTGGTTCGATCCGCTGTGCCCCTGGTGCTGGATCACCTCCCGCTGGATCCTCGAGGTCGAGCAGGTCCGCGATATCGACGTCAACTTCCACGTCATGAGCCTGTCGGTGCTCAACGAAGGCCGTGAGGGCCTGCCCCCGCAGTACGAAGAACTGCTGCGCAGCGGCTGGGGCCCGGTCCGGGTCGCCATCGCCGCCGCCCGCGACCACGGCGACAAGGTGCTGGCCCCGCTCTACACGGCCATGGGCACCCGCCTGCACAACCGTCGCGCGGAATACGAGCAGGACGGTCCGCGCGAGGACCTGCTCGCGGTGGTCATCGCCGAATCGCTGAAGGAGGTGGGGCTGCCGGCCGAGCTGGCCGAGGCCGCCAAGTCCGGCGAGTACGACGAGGAGTTGCGGGCCTCGCACCACGCCGGCATGGACAAGGTCGGGCAGGACGTCGGCACGCCGACCATCCACATCAACGGCGTGGCCTTCTTCGGACCGGTGCTCTCGCGTATTCCGCGCGGCGAGGTGGCGGGCAAGGTGTGGGACGGCGCGGTGGCGCTGGCCTCCTACCCGCACTTCTTCGAGCTGAAGCGCACCCGCACCGAGGACCCCGCCTTCGACTGAGGGGCAGGGCTTTCTGTCGACGCGGATCGGGCGGGTCCGTGGGAACGGACTCGCCCGATCTCGTGGGATCAGTACGGCCGGTACTCGTGGTAGGTGGCGGTCTCGCCGTACCGGGGCGGCTGACCGCCGTACGGTGGTGGGGCGCCGTAGGGTCCGGCCACCGGCGGCCGCTGCGGGGCGTCGGGGCGCCAGAACAGCTTGCCGTGGCGGCTGCGGTCGCGCAGCGCCCACATGCGCCAGGTCAGCACCGGATGGCTGGCCATGGCGTTGGTCATCCAGACGAAGAAGCCCTTCTCCTGCGGCGCGCGGTCGGCCATCTCGTCGAAACCGACCAGGTTGTTCAGGTACTTGCCGGCCGCCAGCGTCTGCATGGCCGTCGGCGCGCCCTGCGGGCGGTTGCAGAAGCCGTGATTGTCGGCCGTGTACTCCTGCGAGCGGATCAGCGAACTGCCCAGGATCGGCAGGAACGGGGCGAGGAACATGCCCAGCTGCCGCCAGTACGAGACGTGGCCCGCCGCGATGTGCCCGACCTCGTGGCCGATGATGAAGGCCAGCGCCTCGGGATTGCGTGCCGCGCCGCTGATCTCGAACAGATCGCTGTAGACGACCACATAGCGGCGGAAGCCGTGCCCGGACGCGAAGGCGTTGATCTGGCCGTTCCCGGTGACCACGTAGGCGTCCGGCACCTGGGTCATCCCGAAGCGCGCCGCCGCCTCCTGCACCATGCGGAAGCCCTCGGGGAACTGGGTCGGCGACATCTTCACGCCGTTGACCCGCTGCGCCGCGTAATTCATACCGCGGCCGAGGTAGACCAGCAGCGGCGCGAACACCAGCACCAGCACGATCTGGCCGGAGTAGCCCGACACCAGCATGAGCAGCGCCAGCAGATACGCCAGCCCGGTGGCGATGATCACGATCACCAGCAGCGGGATCTCCCAGCTGTGCCGCGCGGGCATCCCGAACGGGGACAGACCGCGGCTGCCGGTCTGCACCACCGGCGGAGGCGGCGGCGAATACGGTTGCTGCGGAGCCCATCCCGGCGGGCCCACCCGCGGATCCCAACCGGTCATGCCGGTGACGGGATTCCACGCGGGCTGGGCGCCCGTGGGTTGGGCGGTGGGGCCGGTGGGCTGCGGTCGCCCCGGCTCGCCGCCAGCGGATTGCCCCCCGTAGGCGTTCGGCGGTGATGAACTGTCGTCGGACGTCATGCCTGGATAGTACGTTCGCGCGCGCCGGCGGGTCGTCCTCGCCGCATGTGGCTCTCACCTCGGATTCCGCCGGTGACAGCCCCCTGCGCGGGCTCTCGCGCGCGGGCTGACAGAATCGCAGCCATGCGCGTATACCTGGGTGCCGACCATGCCGGCTTCGAACTGAAGAACCACGTCAAGGCTCACCTGGAGGGCCAGGGCCACGACGTCGTCGACTGCGGCGCGCTGGAATACGACGCCCTCGACGACTATCCGGCCTTCTGCATCGAGGCCGCGCGCCGCGTCGTCGCCGAGCCGGGCTCGCTGGGCTTCGTCTTCGGCGGCTCCGGCAACGGCGAGCAGATCGCCGCCAACAAGGTGCCCGGCGCGCGCTGCGCCCTCGGCTGGAGCGTGGAGACCGCGCAGCTCGCCCGCCAGCACAACAACGCCCAGCTGCTCGGCATCGGCGGCCGCATGCACTCCACCGAGGAAGCCCTCGCCATCGTCGACGCCTTCATGACCACCGAGTGGTCCGACGAGCCGCGCCACCAGCGCCGCATCGACATCCTCGCCGAGTACGAGAAGACCGGTGTCGCCCCCGCGCTGCCGAACTGACCTGTGCCGGAAGGCCATACGCTGCACCGCCTGGCGAAGCTGCACGACAAGCGCTTCGCCGGCGGTCCGGTCCGAGTCTCGAGCCCCCAGGGCCGCTTCGCCGAAGGCGCGGCCCTGATCGACGGCCGCGTTCTCACCCGCGCCGAAGCATGGGGCAAACACCTGCTCCACCACTACGATTCGGGCGTCACCCTGCACGTCCACCTGGGCCTGTACGGCAAGTTCACCGAATCCGCCGTCCCCATGGACGCCCCGGTCGGCGAGGTTCGCATGCGCCTGATCGGCGCGGGCCGCACCGGCGAAGCGCACGGCACCGACCTGCGCGGCCCCGCCGCCTGCGACATCCTGCACGCCCCCGAGGTCGACGCCCTCACCGCGCGTCTCGGCCCCGACCCGCTGCGCCGCGACGCCGACCCCGACCGCGCCTTCGCGCGCATCCAGCGCTCCCAGCGCCCCATCGGCGCACTCCTCATGGACCAGAAGGTGCTGGCCGGCGTCGGCAACGTGTATCGCGCGGAAGTGCTGTTCCGCCACAACATCTCACCCCACCGCCCCGGAAAGTCCCTGAGCCGCACCGAATGGGACGCGCTCTGGTCGGACCTGGTCGACCTCATGAAGGTCGGCGTCCGCCGCGGCTTCATGCACGTCGTCCGCCCCGAACACGACCACGGCGCCCCCTCCTACGCCGCCGACCGCCCCCGCACCTACGTCTACCGCCGCCTCGGCGAACCATGCCGTCTGTGCGGCGCGACCGTCGTCCACACGGTGATGGAAGGCCGAAACCTCTTCTGGTGCCCCACCTGCCAGGCCGCCTGAGCCTTCTCGCGAGTCGGTGAAGTAGCTCGTCCAGGTATGGGCCGGGGATTCGGCAGGGTGAAGTCGGCGTCGGTCGGTGAATTATGTTGGGCGGCTTGCTGATCGCGGCGAGCCGTTCGGGTCACCTGGCCAGGTACGGCCCGAGGAGTTCCTCGACGCGGGCCTGCACCACGGCCGGGTCGGTGCCGGTGTCGACCAATCGGCTGGCCGTGTGAACGATCGCGTTGATCAGTTCCGCGGTCATCTCCGGATCGGCGTCTCCGAGGTCGGCCAGCGCCGTGACGAGGGGGTCCTTGAGCTGGTCGTGGAGGACGCGCGCGCGGGCGGCGAGTTCGTCGCTCGGTAGGGCTGTCGCCAGGGCGCGGGCCACCGCGTGCTCGCCCTCCCGGGTCAGTTCGATATTGGCCGCGACATAGGCGATCACCTGGGCGGCGGGGTCGGCGGCCCGGCTCATCCGCTCGGCGATCCGCGTCGACCAGCGGGGCAGCACATCCTCCATGACCGCGATCAGCAGGTCGTGGCGGGAACGGAAGTACTGGTAGACGCTCGGGCGGGCCAGCCCGGTCCGCGCGGCGACATCGGCGAGGGTCGGAACCTGTCCCGCCGTCAGCATGGCGCGGGCCGCGTCCAGGAGGGCGCGCTGCTGGGTCGCGCGATGTTCGGCCAGGGTGGCCGCCTGAATCTTTGGCACTGCGCCGGTCCTCCTGGGCGGGTTCGTACCGATCGGCGGTTCGTGCCGATCGGCTCGAACAGTCTCCCATCGGTGGTCTCGGGGCGCGGACGGCTACCCGACACCGAGTTGACAAAGCCGGTATCGGCGCTGTTAGAGTCCCGATCCGCGGATCTTACCGACGCGGTGTCGGGAAAATTGTCCGCGGACAGGTGTGAGGTACCGGCAATGAATCAATTCCCCGGAGTCGACGGCTTCCTCGGCACGCGAGCGTCGTGGGCCATGGACACCATGGTGCTGGTGATGGCGGTCGTGGTCGCCGTCCTGGCGTGGAGCGTCTACCAGGCCAAGGTCAATCGAAAATTCGGTGTGCACAAGGGGATTCAGATCCTGCTCGCGGTCGGCCTGCTCGCCGCGGTGGTGCTGTTCGAAATGGATGTGCGCTTCAACGGCTGGCAGGAACGCGCCGCCGGCGTGGTCGGCGGCACGGCCTCGGCCACGGTCTGGACCGCGCTGGCCGTGCACCTGGCCTTCGCCGTGTTCTCGGTCGTGCTCTGGCCGGTCGTGATCATCCGTGCGGCACGCAATTTCGGTTCGCCGCCGCACCCGGGTGCGCACAGCGGCTGGCACCGCCGGTGGGCGCCGATCGCGGCCGTCGGCATGACGCTCACGGCCCTCACCAGCTGGGTCTTCTACGCGCTCGCCTTCGTCGCCTGACCGCTCACGGTGCACGGCCCGGTGCCGGACGGGCGGCGACCGCGGAAGGCCAGGCGGCGGATCGCGGGGTCATTGGCGAAATCGGCGACCCCCGGGGTTACGCGCGGGACGGGAGGCGGCGTTTGAGGAGGTGGGTGAGGGCCAGGGTGAGTAGGGCGGCGGTGGCGAGGATGTAGATGTCGCCGGGGAGGTGCTGCCACCAGTGCCAGTGGAGCTCTTGGTGTTTGCCGTTGGGGACGATGCCCGGGCCGATGAGGAAGAAGAGGGCGAAGGTGGCGATCAGGGCGTAGGTGGCGGGTGCCGGGCGGGTGGTGGCCCAGGCGATGGCCGCCACCAGGGCGGGCGCCGCCCAGACCCAGTGGTGGGTCCAGGAGACGGGGGAGATCAGGAGGAGGACGGCGGCGTTCACCAGCAGGGTGGCGACGGTGAGGACCGTCATGGGGGCGGGTTCGGCCACACCCGCCCGGGCGGCGTCCTGGCGTTCGATACCGCTCAGGTGGTGCATGAGGTAGGCGCCCGCCGCGGCGACCAGGAGCGCCAGGCCGAGCCAGGCGATGGTGGCGGCCGAGGAGGAGTAGCCGAAGAGGCGGAAGGCCATGCCCTTGAGGGACTGGTTGCCCACGTAGTCGGGGGAGCCGATGCGGTTGGTGTCGATGACGGCGTGGAACCAGTAGGCGCGCGATTCCTCCGGCAGGACCACGAAACCGGCGGCGACGATGCCCAGGGCGGTGGCGGCGGCGGTGGCGGCGGCCTTCCAGTCGCGGCGGATGACGAAGTAGAGGATGAACGCGGCGGGGGTGAGCTTGGTGACGGCGGCGACGCCGATCAGGACACCCCGGGGCCAGCGCGGCTTCTCGGTGAGGCAGTCCAGGGCCACGGCGGCCATCAGCACGAGGTTGATCTGGCCGAACCACAGGGTGGTGCGCACGGGTTCGACGGCCAGCATGAGGACGACGGCGGACACCGTGAGGGTGAGTTTCAGGCGGGCGTCCAGGTCGGGGCGGACGCGGGACATGACCAGCCAGAGCGTGACGCCGAGGCAGGCCAGGGAGCTGGCGGTCACCAGGAGTTCGGCCAGCCACAGCGGGACGATCGCGAGCGGGATCATCAGGACCGCGGCCGAGGGCGGATAGGTGAACGGCAGGTCGGTGTGGCCGGCGACGGGGAGGGTCGGGCCGTAGAGGGTGCCGTGCTCGAGCCAGCCGCGGGTGTCGATGCGATACACCTGCAGGTCGAGGAAGCCGTGCATGGCGGAGAAGATCGCCGTGATCGCCAGCGTCAGCAGGATTCCGACGACGATCGGAATGCGAGGCAGGCCCGCGCGGCCGTCAGACTTGAGAGTGCGCAGCAAGCTCTGTTGCCCCGCCCGCGTAGTGATCATCAGGGAGAGGGTAACCCTTTCGGAGTTCAGGCAAAGATGTCCGGATTGCGTTGGGGGAGCGGTTAATCGACGGCAAATCCGTCGATGGGTGTTCGGCCGCCCCAGTGCGCCAACCGGCTGCCCGGACGCGCGAACCAGGTCGCGTAGAAGAGGAACGATACGGCCGCCAGCGAGCCCAGCACCAACGCCCCCGCCAGGACCGGATACGCGGCCATGGTGTTGGCCAGGAACCGATAGGCCAGCAACAATCCGGCGAGTACCGCCGCGCCGAGCGACACCATGCGGACACGCGGATGCTCCCACCCGCGTTCGGGATCGCGCAGCGCCGACTCCACCGTCAGGCACAGCACCGCGCCCGCCACCAGGTCACTGCCGTAGTGGTAGCCGAACCCGAGGGTCGCCAGCAGCGTGCACACCAGCCAGAACGCGCCCGCCCAGCGCAGCGGGCGCGGGCCGCGGCGGGAATGGATGAACAGCGCTGTCGCCCACGCGGTGTGCATGGACGGCATGCAGTTGCGGGCCGTCTCGGAGTCGAACAGCATCGGCTGCGGATCGGTGGTGAACGCGGGCCACACCTGCGGCCAGTCCCCGATCTCCAGCCCGTGCCCGAGCGGCCCGTACGCGAACACCGGCCCGACCACGGGGAACAGCACGTACCCGAGCGGCCCGATCATGCCCAGCACCAGGAACGTTCGCACCAGGTGGTGCCGCGGCCACGAACTGGTCGACACGTGACGCAACTGCCACACGGCCACGACCACCGCCGCTACCGGCAACTGGATATAGACGACATGCAGGATCTGCGAGGGGATCGGCCCGAGCGTGTCCAGCAGCCGCCCGACCAGCCACGCCGGTTCCCCCAGCGCCCGGTCCGCGAGCTGCACGTATTGGTCGAGCACCCGCGGCCCGGCCACGATGCTCACCATCAGCCAGGTGTCGGCGAGTTTGGACGCCATGACGAGCAACACGCCGAACGCGATGGCCTGCAAGGCCGTCCGGCGACGCTCATCCTGCCAGCGGAGCACCACCACGGTCAGCGCGGTGAGCGCGAGGGTCGGCCCGGTCCCGATCGACACATGCCAGCCGCAGGCCAGCTGCAGCCCCAAGGTCATCAGGTCCAGCACCGCCGCGGCAACCAGCGCGATGACCCGGGTGCGGGCGGGCACCCCGACGCAGGCGAGCCCGAGCCCCGCCCACGACACCGCCGCCGACTGGGGATTGGCGAAGTAGTCGTCGACCAGGCTGCGCAGCGGTCCCAGCACGCCGTGCGTCGAGGCCCACACCTGCGCGATCGCCAGCACGAGCACCGCGACACCCAGCCCGGCGGCCGGGACGAGCCGAGAACGCGTCTCGCGGCCGGACAGCACCGAGCCCGAAACGTTCATCTTGTCGTCGACCAGCACCGTAAATCGATAACACAGTGCAAACGGAGGCACAACATCCGGTTACCGGAATCTGGCTTCCGGGTGACCCGACACGGCCGGGCAAGGAGAGAGATCGGACACAGTCGGAACGACAGGCCGTGCGACACACCGCGATCACCAGGGTGAGAGGGGTGAATTGTCCGCTTCTACCGGTGAATTCGGGGTAAGGCGGCTCGAAAGATGGTCGGGGTGACAGGATTTGAACCTGCGACCCTCCGCTCCCAAAGCGGATGCGCTACCAAGCTGCGCTACACCCCGTTGCGCGTCGGATCGACGCTCCCCGCAGAACGGGAAAGAGCGGGTGACGGGAATCGAACCCGCACCATCAGCTTGGAAGGCTGAGGTTCTACCATTGAACTACACCCGCAGTCACCGCATCCATGGATGCCGTGTGCGTGAGCACTGTACCGAACCTCACTCCCGGAATGCCAATCAGGTCGCTTCCCCGCACGTCGCGGCCGGTCGGGACGGCTTTCGGCGCGTCGCGGAAAACATGCCGAAATCGGGTGTAACACCGGAGCTCCGCCAGCGATGAGACATCCGATCGCCATTCGCGAGACAGTGGGAACCTGTTCTGAATCAGGGGTTTTCGATGTCGGGTGGCTTGCTAGGATCCTTTTTGTCCGGACGGGGGTATCTGGAAAGGGGGCGGTGAGCATGCACCACTGGTGTGGCCGACCGCGTAGTAGTGAGTTCGATCCGCACGGCGTCACCGGCGCGCACGCCGGCCCCGACATCACGTACGCCGGGTGAGCGCGCATGCCCATCCGTCTCGATACCCGAACCTCCGCCATCGTGGCGGCGACCATCCGGGAATGGGTGCGGTCGGTGCACCCCGGCGCGAGCGGCGCCGCCCTGGGCCAGGCGCCCGGCGTTCCCTCCACTGACCTCGAGCGCATCTTCGGCGGCGTCATCGACGAACTACTGGAACTGGCGGGCTCCGAACCGTTTCCGGTGCGCTCGGCCCGTCGCATCGGCCGCAGCCTCGCCGACGCCCCGTTCGAGCGCACCCGCATGCTCGCCCCCGCCAGCCGCGCGCTGCTCGGGCTCGCGCCGGGCGTGCGCGGGTCGCTGATCGCCACCCGCTGGTCGTTCATCGCCAGCCAGGCCATCGACGCCTATGCCGAGGCGCTGCAGCAGCGCGCCCTGGTCCAGCAGGAACGCAGCCTGTCCGAGGCGGTGTCGGTGCGGGTGCAGGAGATCGCGGCCCTGCAGACCCGGCTGCGGCACGAGGCCACCCACGACGCGCTCACCGATCTGGCCAACCGCTCGCTGCTGCAGGAGCGGGTGCGGGTGATGGCCGCCGATCCGGCGCGCGGCGTCGGGCTGCTGCTCATCGACCTGGACGATTTCAAGGCGATCAACGACAACTACGGCCACACCGTCGGCGACGAGGTACTGGTCAGCATCGCGCAGCGACTGCGGGCGGCCTGCCCGCCCGAGACGGTGATCTCCCGCTACGGCGGCGACGAGTTCGTGGTGGCGCTGCCCGCGCGGCGCAATTCGCTCAGTGAGCTGGCCATGCGGGTGCTGGCCGCGCTGTGCGAGCCGGTGCCCACGGCCGCCGGATTCGTGCCCGCGTCGGCGAGTGTCGGCACCGCGTTCTGCCCGCCGGGTCGCGACTGTGATTTCTCCGACCTGCTGCGCAGCGCGGATCGAGCCATGTATTCGGCGAAAACCGCTGGCAAACGACAGTTCGCGGTGTCGGAGCCGGACGAAGAGGAGGTTGATCCAGCCCGTCGCACGACACGCTTCGCGGCGGTGGCCGGTTAGGCAACTTCCTGGCGAATTTCGCCGCGTAGGCTGGTCGCGTGTCTACCGTCGTCGTTCTCCTGCTGGTCATCGTCGTCGTGCTGCTGGCCGTGGTCGCGATCAATCGCGGGCAGCGCTCACGCGCCGGGACCGAGCTGGCCGACGCCAAGGCCGACGCGCGCCGGGTGATCGAACGCCTCGGCGGCCAGGTCTACAACCTCACCGGCCGTGACGATGCCTCCAAGCAGGCGCTCGCCGACGCGGGGGAGCGGTTCAACGCCGCGGGCGCGCAGATCGAGCAGGCCGGGACCGCGGCACAGGCCCGGCTCGCGAAAGAGACGGCGCTCGAAGGGCTTTACTACGTGCGGGCGGCCCGCACCGCCATGGGGATGGATCCCGGCCCGGCCGTGCCCGAACTGGACGGGCAGCGCAGCGCCGGCCGGGTGACCGAGGACCGGGCCATCGAATTCGACGGGCGGCGGGTCGAGGCCTCGCCCACGCCGTCGGCGTCCACGCCGAACTACTACCCGGGTGGCCGGGTCGCGGGCCGGCCGGTGCCCGCCGGGTGGTACTCCGAACCGTGGTGGAAGACCGCGCTCGTCGCCGGGGCCTGGGGCGTCGGATCCGCCCTGTTGTTCAATGCCCTCTTCAGTGGGATGTCGGGTGTCGGCTACGACGCGACCGCCTTCGAAAGCGGTTACGGCGACGGCTATCAGGACGGCCTCGACGCCGCCGACGGCGGGTATGCCGACGGCGGCTATGACCAGGGCTCCTACGACCAGGGCGGCTATGACCCCGGCGCCCAGGACTTCGGTGGTCAGGACTTCGGCGGTGGCACCGATTTCGGCGATTTCGGAGGATTCGACGGCGGCGACTTCTGATCGTCGAGGAAGGTCCGGATCGCCCGGATCAGCTGTTCGGGCTGATCCTCGGGTGAGAAGGTGCCCGAATCGCGGATCCATTCGATGCGCGCGTCCGGGAAGTCGACGGCCATTCGCTTCGCATACCGCTCCGGGAAGAAGCGATCACCGGCGGACCAGGCCAGCAGCACCGGGTTCTCGAAGTCCGCGAAAGTCCGTGCGGCGGACAGGGTGTACTTGCGGTCGAGTCCGGTGATCGCGCGGCGGACGTCCGCGCGGATGTCCTTCGCTCCGACCGGTAGCGCGTAGGAGTCGCTGGCCGCGCGCTCGATCGGGCGGCGGGCCAGCCAGCCGTAGGCGATGGGCAGGCGGCGGACGGGCCGCAGTCGCATGGTCGCCGCCAGCGAGGTGAGCGCGCCGGGGGTGCGGGCCGCCAGGCCCAGGTAGTCGAAGAACGACGGCGGGCAGTTCTCGTAGGCGTCGCAGGAGGTCAGCACCAGGCGGGCGACGAGATCGGGGCGGGCGGCGAGCACCAGCTGGCTGACCGCGCCGCCGGAGTCGTTGCCCACCAACGTGACCGGGCCCAGGTCGAGCGCCTCGATGGCCGCGATCACCAGCTCGGCCAGGCCGGGCGGGGTCAGGTCGGCGCCGGGCATGGCCGCGGTGTGCGAGCCGAACGGCAGATCGATCGCCACGCAGCGGTATTCACCGGAGAAGGCGGGAATGATCTTGCGCCACAGGTTGGCGTTGACCAGCAGTCCGTGCACGAAAACGATGGGATCGCCGCTGCCGCTGTCGAATACGGGCAGGGTGCCCTGCGGCAGTGCGAGTTCGCGGCGGACGCCGAGTGCTGGATCGCGCCAGGCCGCGGGAGATTCGGGGGAGATGGTGTTCGTCATCTGTGGAACTCCCTCTGGAGTGGAGATGGTGAAGACCTTCTCAAACTAACAAACAGGCTGCCTGTTTTCAATGGTCCGGCGTTACGATCCACCTACCCGCTCAGAAAGGCGTCGATGATCAGGCAAGCCGAACGATCCGAGTCGACCCGCGCGAACCTGATGGCCGCCGCGCGCGAACTGTTCGCCGAACGCGGCTACGCCGCGGTCAGCACGCCCGAGATCGTGGAGCGGGCGGGCAGCTCCCGCGGCGCGCTGTATCACCAGTTCAAGGACAAGAAGGACCTGTTCCGCGCGGTATACGAGCAGGAACAGCAGGCCATCCTGCAGCAGGTCGCCGACACCATGGCCGAGGCCCCGCCCGCTGACGCCATGGCCGCGCTCGAGGCGGGCCTGCACAACTTCCTGCTCTCCTGCGTCGACCCCGAACGCGTCCGCATCACCCTCATCGACGCACCCGCGGTGCTCGGCTGGCAGGAGTGGCGCGAGGTCGACGAGAAGTACGGCCTGGGCCTGATCGTCGCGGGCCTGCAATCGGGCATCCAGTCCGGCCAGCTGCGCACCGACCTCGACATCCGGCCGCTGTCGCTGATGATCCTGTCCGCCCTCGGCGAGGCCGCCATGTTCATCGCCAACTCCGACGACCCCGAATCCGCCCGCGCCCGAACCGAACCCGCGGTCCTGGCCCTCGTCGACGGCCTGCGCGTCTGATCAGCGCACGCCGCCGACGGACAGCGGTATCGGGCGAAGCGGGCGATCAGTTGGCGGGCTCGACCGGCTGAGCCGGGGCGGCCGGGGCCGGAGCGGTGGTGGTCTTGTCGGCCCACTTGGTGGTGCCGTCGGCCGCCTGCATGGTGGTGAGCAGGTCGATGCCGTTGGCGATGAGGGTGGGGCCGCCGACGGCGATCGAGCCGATGATGCCGCCGACGGTCGCGCCGGTCATGAAGCCGGGCAGGCAGCCCGCGACGAGGGTGGCCACGCAGCCGATGGTCGCGCCGATGGCGGTGCCGACGAAGGCGCCGATGGTGGTGGCCAGGCCGAACTGGCTGCTGAAGTTGTTCATGGCGCGGTCGTTCTCCAGTTGCGAGGCAACGGGTTTCACGGACAGCGGCTGCGACAGCGACACTCCGGCGGGCTTCTCGGGGGTGAGGGACAGGACGGTGCCGTCCTTCTGCACCTCCGGCTTGACCGGGATGTCGGTCTGCCCCAGGTGGAATACCAGCGGCAGGGACAGCAGCACCGTGCCGTCGCCGTCCTTCACGTGCACCACGTCCGGGCCCTGGGTCAGCTCGAAGGTGCCGCCCTTGAGGGTGGTGACCACCGCGCCGCTCACCAGCTTGGCCGAGTAGGCGAGGCCGGGGGCGTCGGCGGGCTGGGCGTTCGCCGGGACGGTTGCCAGGGGTAGGAGTGCCGGGGTGACGAGAGCGCCAATCACCAGGGTGGTAGCCGCGGCGGCGGTGCGGAACTGCATGCGCTATCCAATCCGTCATCAGGTGTGGGGCGATACGAACTCAGGAGCTTAATGGAATTCGATGGTGCCGAAGAGGTTTCGGGCGCAACAGGCCACACGGGACTTATTCGTCCGTTATCGGGAAATTATCCCCAACGTCCGGGTTGCCGCAATGTGGCTCACCGTAGTGCCCGAAGTGTGCCCCGCGCCGCCGATTCGGCACACTCGTCCCCATGAGCCTCAGATACAGCGCCGGAGTCCTGCTCTTCCGCCGCACCACCGGACTCGAAGTGCTGCTCGGGCACATGGGCGGCCCGCTGTGGGCGAAGAAGGACGCCTCCGCCTGGTCCATTCCCAAAGGCGAATACGAGCCGGACGAGGAAGCGGCGCGCGCCGCCGCCGCGCGCGAATTCGATGAAGAACTCGGATTGCCGGTGCCCGACGGCGAATGGATAGCGCTCGGCGAGGTCGAATACGGGAGTGGCCGGGGCAAGAAACAACTCACGGTCTGGGCCGTGGAAGCCGATCTCGACCCCGGCCTGGTCGTGCCCGGAACCTTCGAAATGGAATGGCCCCCGCGTTCGGGGCGGATGGCGGAATTCCCCGAGATCGACCGCGCCGCCTGGTTCGACCTCGACACCGCCCAGGAGAAGCTCGGCAAGGGGCAGCGTCCCTACCTGGACCGCCTCCGCGACCAGCTCGGCTGAGCGCGGCGCGTGGCACGCGGATGCGTGCCACGCGCCGTCAGTCACAGCCGCGGGTCGACCGGCTCGGTCTCGAGCGCGAGAATCGCGAACACCGCCTCGTGGACCCGCCACAGCGGCTCGCGGGCGACGAATCGGTCCAGGGCCTCCAGGCCCAGCGCGTACTCCCGCAAGGCCATCGACCGCTTGCCGCCGAGCCCACGCTGCCGCAGGCGATCCAGCTGTTCCGGGCGCAGATACTCCGGGCCGTAGATGATCCGAAGATATGCGGGCCCACGGCATTTCACGCCCGGTTGCACCGGCCGCCCGCTGCGGGTGCCGGTACCGACCACCAGCGAGCCCAGCGGCTTGACCACCATGCCCTCGCCGCCGGCCGCCGTCAGCTCGGTCCACCAGGCCGTCGCGGCGGCCTCGGCCTCCGGGTCGGACAGGTCCACCACGCGGCGGCCCGTCGCGGTGAAGAACTCCGGGTCCGCCGCGATCAGCCGGTCGATGCGCTCCAGATGCCAAACATGGTCGTGCCCGGCGTAATTCGCGCCGGCAGCCGCCAGCAGCTGGAACGGGGCCAGGCGCACGCCCTCCAGGCCGTCGGTGGGCCAGCAGTAGCGGCCGTAGGCGGCGGTGAAGGCGTCGGCGTCCGCCAGGCGCGCGGTGGTGCGCTCGGCGAGATCACCCACCTCCACGCCTCGTCCGGCCGCGGCCGCCAGCAC
>NZ_JBSGCY010000114.1:0-22049 GCF_053602115.1 Nocardia sp. NPDC004582
GGCCACGGGCGGCCCGCGGCGCCGGCGGCCATCACCGCCATGGCCCGGTCGGCCAGGCGCAGGTCGGCGGCGAAGATCGTCACGCAGTCGTAGGAGCGGCACGCGGGCACCACGCCCTCGGTCGAGATCACGCCCACCGTCGGCTTGATGCCGACCAGGCCGTGCAGGGCGGCCGGGACGCGCCCCGAGCCCGCGGTATCGGTGCCGATGGCGATGTCCGCCGCGCCCGAGGCCACCGCCACCGCGGAGCCGGAACTCGAACCGCCCGAGACGTATCCGGGTCGGAGCGCGTTCTCGACGACGCCGTAGGGCGAGCGCGTGCCGACCAGTCCGGTGGCGAACTGATCGAGATTGGTCTTGCCGACCACGACCGCGCCCGCCGCCCGCAGCGCCGCCACCGCCGGCGCGTCCCGCTCCGGCGTGTAGGCGAAGTCGGGGCAGGCCGCCGTGGTGGGCAGTCCGGCGACGTCCACGTTGTCCTTGACCGCCAGTCGCGCACCCGCCAAAGGTCCGGTGGCGGTGGCGATGTCGGCGTCCACCGTGGCGATGTCACGGCGAAGGATCCATGTGGTCATGCGAGCTCCTGGAGCGGTCGGGCGGTCGCGGCGGGCGGAGGGACAGTGGCCGCCCGGCGGCGGGTCCGGATGCGGACGAGGTATCGGGTCACGGGGTTTCGGTGAGTTCGCCCGCCTCACGCCAGGACTCGCGTTCGGCGGTGAAGGCCCCGGCCTGGCGGGCGCGGAAGGCGGCGATGGAATCGGCGTTGTCGGCCAGGAACTTCCGGTATTCGACGAGTCGGAACTCGCCGTCCTCGGCGAGCAGCCGGCCCCGGCCCGCGGCGGTGTCGGCGCGCAGGTCGAGCAGTTCCTCGGCGCTCACCGGATACCAGCTGATCCGGTCGAAATAGCGCAGCAGCCACGGGTCTTCGCCGATCCCGCTGGAGCGGTGGTTCCACACCTGGGTGGTGCGGCCCACGAACTGGTAGCCGCCGGGCCCCTCCATGCCGTAGATGCACAGGTACGCGCCGCCGATGCCGACCGCGTTCTCCGGGGTCCAGGTGCGGGCCGGGTTGTACTTGGTGGTGACCAGCCGGTGCCGGGGGTCGGTGGGGGTGGCGACCGGCGCGCCCAGGTAGACGTCGCCGAGGCCGAGCACCAGGTATTCGGCGGCGAAGACGGTGTCGAAAACCTCGTCCACGGACGCCAATCCGTTCATCCGGCGGATGAACTCGATATTCCACGGGCACCACGGGGCGTCGGCGCGGACGCCGTGCATGTAGCGGGTGATGGCCTCCCGGGTGGACGGGTCGTCCCAGGACAGCGGCAGGCGCACCGTGCGGCTGGGCACCACCAGCTGGTCGGCGGACGGCAGATCGGCCTCCACCTCGGCCAGCAGGTCCAGCAGCTTGCGGGTGGGCAGGCGGTCGGGATCATTGCGCACCTGCAGCGACCGGACGCCCGGGGTCAGCTCGGTGATGCCCGGTTCGGCGCGTTCCAGCAGCGCCTGGTGCAGGGCGTGCACGCGGGCGCGCAGCTCCAGATCCAGTGTCATATCGCCGTATTCGACGAGCAGGCCGTCATTGCCGGCGCGGCGGTAGGTGACGGCGGTGTCCGCGCCGTCGCGGCGGGACAGCACGCCGTCGTCACCGTCGCCGCCGGTGGACAGCACCACCGGCCAGGCGCCGCGCCGCTCGGCTCCCAGTGCCCGCAGCGAGGCCGCGTGTTCGGCGCGCACCGGCACGAAGCGCACACTGTCGCCCGGGGTGAGCTGGCCCAGCTTCCAGCGGTCGGCGGCGACCACGGTGACCGGGCAGACGAACCCGCCCAGGCTGGGTCCGTCCGGGCCGAGCAGGATCGGGGTGTCGCCGGTGAAGTCCAGCGCGCCGATGGAATACGCGGTGTCGTGGATGTTGGAGGGGTGCAGGCCGGCCTCGCCGCCGTCCAGGCGCGCCCACTGCGGCTTCGGCCCGATCAGCCGGACGCCGGTCCGATCGGAGTTGAAGTGCACCTGGTAGTCGGTGCCGATGATGGTGTCGAAGTCGGCGCGGGTGAAGAACTCCGGCGCGCCGTGCGGGCCCTCGGTGACCGCCAGCTCCCACCGCCGGGTCAGCACCGGCTGATCGTCACCGGGCACCCCGGCCGTCACCCGGCCGCCCGGGCCGAGCTCGAACACGTCGTCGGCCGCCAGCGCGCGCCCGGTGCCGCCGCCGAACTTCCCGAGCGTGAAAGTCGAACGGCTGCCCAGGTATTCGGGCACCTCGATGCCTCCGGCCACCAGGACGTAGCACCGCATTCCCGGCCCGCGCACCATGCCGACATCCAGCACCCCGCCCGCGGGCACCAGCACGCTGCGCCACTGCCGGACCGCGCGGCCGTTCACGGTGACCGGGACCGGCGCGCCCGTGACGCACACCCAGGTGTCGGCGTCGAAGCGCAGCGCCGGGCCGCCGAGCGTGCACTCCAATCCCGCGGCGCCCTCGGGATTCCCGAGGGCCCGATTGCCCAGCCGGAACGACAGGTCGTCCATCGGGCCCGACGGCGGCACACCCACGTGCCAGTAGCCGACCCGGGCGGGCCAATCCTGCACCGTCGTCTGCATGCCGGGTCGGACGACCCGGAAAGCCGGTGCGGGGGAGGGGTTCTCGGTCGCGGCGAGATCGGGGAGCACGGCCGTCATCGGGTCACCACCATGCGGACGGGCGTCGGGTCGAAACCGTTGCAGGGGTTGTTGATCTGCGGGCAGTTGGAGACCAGCACCAGGGTGTCGATCTCGGCGCGCAGGGTGATGGTCTTGCCGGGCGCGGACAGGCCGTCCACGATGCCCAGCGTCCCGTCCGCCTCCACCGGAACGTTCATGAACCAGTTGATGTTCGAGACCAGATCCCGTTTGCCCAGTCCCCACTTCATGCCCTCGGCCAGGAAGTTCTCCACGCAGGCGTGCTGATGGCGGGTGTGGTGGCCGTAGCGCAGGGTATTGGACTCCTGCGAGCACGCCCCGGCCACCGTGTCGTGATTGCCGACCTCGTCGGCGACGACCGTCATGAGCGGGGTACCGGACTCGGCTAGCAGGACGCTGCCGGTCCCCAGGAAGATGGAGCGCTGCGCGGTGACGGTGGCCTGGGCGCTGTAGCGGTCGGCATGGTCCGCCGCGTTGTAGAGCAGACAGTCCACGGCCTGATTGCCGTGCAGGTCCACGATCTCCAGCTGCTCGCCGGCGCGCACCACGGCCGACCAGGGCGCGCGGGCGGGGACGGTCTCGTCGAGCACGACCGTGCGGGTGGTGGTGATCATGCGCGGGCCTCCAGAGTGCGTGCGTGCCAGTCCTGTTCGGTGTTCTCCACCGCGCGCAGGTATTCCGGGTCGGAGTTGGGGGTCAGGGCGAGGTCGGTGGGGGCGGCCCAGGCCACCACCTCGAGCGGGGTCACCGGCGTGGGATCGAGGGGGTGTTCGGCATTGGCGAGCAGCAGCGTCACCGGCAGGTGGACCAGCAGATCGACCGCCGCGCCCGCGCCCGCGCCGCCGGTGCCGGTCAGCGCGCCATCGGATGCCACGCGCACGCCCCGGAAGAACGACACCGTCGGACCGATGTCGCGGGGCTCCAGACCCTGCTTGACCCCGGCCATCCTCAGGCCTTGGCGCGCGGCGGGCGAAGGGCCGCACAGGGTGTCGTGCCGCCCGGAGGTGTCGGTGAGCACGGTGGCCAGCACCCGGCCCTGATCCGAGAGCAGCGGATGCCCCGCGCCCAGGTAGGCCTGCCACGGCACTTTCACCGTGTCCGCGACATTCAGCCGCTCCCACGGGGATTCGGCTCGCAGCAGCAGCACGTGCGCGCAGGCCCCGCCGTCCGGGTCGGACAAGCGCACCCGGGTGCCGCGGGCCAGGACGACATTCGCGTAACCGCCGGCCGGAATGCGCTGGGCGAAGGTGACGGTCGCGGCATCGATACCGGCGGGCAGACTCGGCCCGTACCCGGCGGCGGCCGCCGCTTGCGCGCGGGCGTGATCGCGCGCTCCGGTCGTATTCGCTGTGGTCATTACTACTCCGTTCCTCGGGGGTCGCCGGAATCCCGGCCGCGGTCGGCTCGGCGCTCGCGCCACCGGCGGTACGCGCGGCGCAGCAGGTCGTCGAGCACCATGGCCAGTTCCGGGCGACCGTGCAGACGTGGGTCGGGTTCCGGCGAGATCATCGGAATGCCCTGCGGATCAGGCGATCTGGGCGACCGGCTCGGCCGCCGGCGCGCGGGCCGGCGTCACCAGCCGGTGCACCACCGCCCCCACCGCCAGCGTCACCAGGACGAACAGCGGCGCGGCCCAGAGCATCCACCAGCCGCCCCCGTTCGGGGTGTAGACGGCGCTGCGCGGCCAGGCCAGGTTCACCGCCATCGCGATGCCCCACACCACGGCCAGGGCGTTGATCGCGATGCCGTAGCGGCCCAGGGCGAACAGCTTGGTGCGCGCGGCGTCCCCGGCCACATCGGCAGGCCAGCCCTTGATCCGGCGGACCAGCAGCGGAACCGTGACCAGCAGGTAGGCGATGTAGAGCATGACGATGCAGACACTGGCCAGGGTCGCGAAGATGGCCGCGTTGCCCAGGTTCAGCAGCAGCAGGCCGATGCCGAGCACGCCGATCGCCACCGCGGGCCACACCGGGGTGCCGAAACGGGGGTGCACGGTCGCCAGCCGCTTGGCGAACGGCAGCCGCTCGTCGCGGGCCATGGAGAACAGCAGTCGCGAACCGGCCGTCTGGATCGCCAAGGTGCACACCGTGATCGCGCAGGCCACGCAGGCCAGCACCACCTTGCCGGGGGTGGTGTCCAGCTTGGCCTCGATCACGTACGCGAGGCCGCCGCTCGCCAGCGAGCCGTCGCTCAGGCTCGGGGCGGCCATCAGCGCGCCCAGCAGGATGAGCCCGCCACCCAGCGCCGACACCGCCAGCGCGGACAGGATGGTGCGCGGCGCCACCTGGCGCGGATTCTTCGTCTCCTCGGAAAGCTCACCGGCGGAGTCGAATCCGACCATCACGTAGGCGGCCATCAGCCCCGAGGCCAGGAACGCGGCCCAGTAGGGCCCGGCCGCCGCCTGATCGGTGTGGGTGACGACGCCCGGCCCGCGGTCGGTGTGGGTGAAGAACACCGCGATCACCGCGAGCACGCCGATGATCTCGATGGTCACGCCCAGCGAATTGATCCGTGCCATCCAGTCGATGCCGATCACATTGATCAGCGTGGTCAGCGCCAGCAGCACGCTGCCCAGCAGCACCGCGTTCGAGGCTCCGTCGCGGGAGGTGAGAGCGGTGTCGGTGCCGATCAGCTGGAAGCCGGACCAGATGGTCGGCAGCACCACCTGCAGCGCGATGGCGGCGGCCGCGGCGGTCACGATCTGGGCGATGATCATCATCCAGCCCGCGAACCAGCCCACCACCTCCCCGGCCAGCCGGCGCGACCACTGATAGATGCAACCCGAGAGCGGGTAGCGGGCGGCCAGTTCCGCGAAGTTCAGCGCCACCAGGAACTGGCCGGCGAAGACGATCGGCCAGGTCCAGAAGAAGGCCGCGCCTCCGAAGGCGTAGCCGAAGCCGAAGAACTGGAAGATGGTGGTCAGGATGGAGACGAAGGAGAAGCCGGCCGCGAAGGAGGCGTAGCGGCCGAGCTTGCGGTGCAGCACCGGCTGATAGCCGAAGCGCGCCAGATCGGTACTGTCGGCACTGGTATCGGGACCGGTCGGGGAGCCCGGGGTGAGGGCTTCGGCGGAGGCAACCATGGGCGGTGAGTCTTTCCCGAGGCGAATATCTATCGCTTGAAAGGTTTCCATTCGCGATCGCCGCTCCGGTGACGCCGATGTATCGGGTGCGTGGCCCGCCGTAACTTCTGCATTGCCGGTATTTCTATCAAGTGACAGGAACCTCACCTGCCAGGTGGCGACGGCGGTAGGCCAGAATGAAACCGTGACCCAACTCGGACCCGGGCGGCCCCGGCTCGAACCGCGCCGGCGCGCGGGCCAGACGCCGCGTGCCGAAATCCTCGACGCCGCCGCCGAATTGTTCACCAGCCACGGCTACGGCAATACCTCCACCCGGGCGGTGGCCGACGCCGTCGGCATCCGGCAGGCCTCGCTGTACCACCACTTCGCCGCCAAGGACGACATCCTCGACGCGCTGCTCGCCGAAACCGTCACCGCACCACTGGAATTGGCGGGCGTTCTCGCCGAACGCCCCGAACCCGCGGCCGTGCGGCTCTACGCGCTGGCCTGGTTCGACGTCAGCCAGCTGTGCGCCGGGCGTTGGAACCTCGGGGCGCTGTATCTATTACCCGAGCTGCGCAGCGAACGCTTCGCGCGCTTCCGGGAACGGCGCGACGAACTGCGCGGCCACTACGAGACCCTGGCCGCCGCCGTCATCGCCGAGGCCGGGACGGGCGCGGTCGCCGGAGCCGAGCGACTGCCGTTCCGGCTGGTCGAATCGGTCATCAATATGCGCTCCGACGAGGGCGCGGCGCCCGAGTACGCCGAGCGGCTCATTCCCGACGCCATCCTGCGACTGCTCTGCTGGACCGGCCCGCTCGACGAGAACCGGCTCGCCGCACTCGAACTGGCGCGCGAACTGAACCGGACGGCTCAGGACTTGCCTTTCGAGGTGCCCCATTTGAGGCCCCAGCCGTAGGCCTGATCGACGGCCATCTTGCCCCAGAAACGGCGGCCCTGTGGCGGGCGGATGAACCGGCCCTCCCGGCGCACGACCAGCTCGCCGCCGATGTTCTCGATCAGCGCCAGCACCATCTCGCGCGAATCGTCCTGGCAGCCGCCCACTTCCATCTCGATCGGCGGGGCGTCGCGCGGGAACAGAGTCGCGGTGGCGTGCACGCCACGAAAGTCCTGGGCGCCCTCGTAGATCGAGGCGAACACCAGGATGCGCCGGAAGGCCGCGGTCTGATCGAGATTGATGGACAGGTTCTCACCCGTCGCACTGCTGCCGGTGCGGTCGTCCTGGTCCAGCGCGATGAACGGCGGCTTGGTGAGATTGCCGAACGTGTCCAGCGCGCTGACACAGCCGCGGGAACCATCGGTCAGCTCCCAGAAGGCGCACAGGTCCAGATCCAGACCGCCCTGCGCGCGCTTGCGCCCGAACAGCCCACCCGAACTCGGGACCGACCAGTTCAGGTTGACCCGCATGATGCCGCCGGTCGCGCCCGCCTTGGTCAACGAGACCGCGGGGGCCTCCTTGGTCAGCGAGATCTTGGCCAGGTTCACCCGCGGCGCGGGCGGTGGCGCGGGAGCGAACTGCTGTGGCGCGGGCGGGGGCGCGAATTGCTGTGGCGCAGGGGGAGGCGTGAACTGCTGCGGCGCGGGCGGAGGTGTGAACTGCTGCTGCGGCGCGGGCGGGGGTGTGAACTGCTGTGGCGGCGGTGGCGGAGCGAACTGCTGCTGCTGCGCGGGCGGCGGGTTGAACTGCGGCGGCGGAGGCGCGTACTGCTGCGGGGGAGCCGCGGGCTGGGGCGGAATCGGCTGCGGGGCGGGCGCATCGTCGACGGTGATGCCGTAATCGGTTGCGAGTCCGGCGAGTCCGGAGGCATAGCCCTGGCCGACCGCGCGGAACTTCCAGCCGCCGTCGCGGCGGTACAGCTCACCCAGTACGAACGCGGTCTCGGAGGTGGCGTCGGCGCTGTCGAACCGGGCCAGTTCCATCCCGCGGGCATCCACCAAACGCACGTGCAGGCCGCGGAATTGCGCGAAGGTGCCGCCGTCGGCGGAGGCGGCCAGCACGATGCTGTCGATCTGCGGCTCGACCCGCGGCAGATCCACCGACAGGGCGTCGACCACCACGGGACCGTGCTGCTTGCCGCGGTGGTGCACCGCGCCCGAGGCGTGTGCGGGCTGGTTGTAGAACACGAAATCGGCGTCCGAGCGGACCCGGCCGCCCGCCAGCAGCAGCGCGGAGGCGTCGGCGTCGGGGACCCCCGGTCCCGTTTCCCAGCCCAGTTCGATTCGAACCTCGGCGGCCGCCACCGGAACGTTGGAGCCCTTCATCATCGACACGATTTCCAAGTTATCCGATTCCGGCATCAGCGGGTATCCCGCGCCCGACCGGCTAATGTTCGGCTGTCCAGTAACCTGGGCCTACACTGATCAACGGACATTTCGCGCATAGGTAGCTAACTGGAGCATCGGCGTCCACGGGACGACTGTTCAGCGGCGGGAGCGACGGATGACGGAAACTCGGCCCGATCCGGGGCGCAGGAAGTGGATCACCCTCGGCGTCCTGGCGCTGGGCCTGGGCATGGTGGTGCTCGACGGCACCATCGTCTCGGTGTCGCTGCCGGTCCTCATCGACGAGCTCGGCCTGAATTTCTCTCAGGCGCAATGGATCAACAGCATCTACGCGGTCGTGCTGGCCGCGCTGCTGATCACCAGCGGGCGGCTCGGCGACCGGCTCGGGCGGCGCACCATGTTCGCCGCCGGCGTCATCGTCTTCCTGCTCGGCAGCCTGCTGGCCGCGCGGGCGCACAGCGCCGGACCGCTCATCCTCGGGCGCGTCATCCAGGGCGTCGGCGCGGCGGGCGTCATGCCCGGCACGCTGGCCACCGTGAACGCGCTGTTCCGCGGCCGCGACCGGGCCATCGCCTTCGCGGTGTGGGGCTCGGTCATCTCCGGCGTCGCCGCCATCGGACCGCTGCTCGGCGGCTGGCTCACCACCTACTTCACCTGGCCGTGGATCTTCCTGGTGAACATCCCGCTGGGCATCGTGGTGCTGATCGGGCTGGTGCTGTTCGTGCCCGAGACCCGCACCGGCAAGACCGCGCCCGGTCTGGACGTGGACGGATTCCTGCTCAGCGCAATGGGTTTCGCGCTGCTGGTGTTCGCGCTCATCGAGGGCCAGACCTACGGCTGGTGGAAACCGCTGCGGGAGTTCCCGATCGCCGGCTGGAAATGGCCGGTGAGCGCGCCCATCTCGCCGATCCCGGTACTGCTGGTGCTCGGCGTGCTGGCGCTGTACCTGTTCGTGAAGTGGGAACAGCATCGCCATCTGATCGGGCGCTCCGCGCTGCTGGATCCCGCGCTGTTCACGATCCCCAGCTTCCGGTGGGGCAATATCACCGCGTTCCTGGTGGCGCTGGGCGAGTTCGGCCTGCTGTTCGTGCTGCCGCTGTTCATGGTGAACGTGCTCGGGCTGTCCACGCTCGGCGCGGGCTACGTGCTGGCCGCCATGGCCGTCGGCGCGTTCCTGGCCGCGGGGATCGCCGAAGGGCTGGTGCGGCGCTACGGGCCGGTGCGGGTGGTGCAGCTGGGCCTCGCCTTCGAGGCGGTCGCGGTGGCCCTGGCCGCGCTGTTCGTCACCCCGCACATCTCCGGCTGGTGGCTGGCCGTACTGCTGATCGGGTACGGCATCGGGCTCGGCATGGCCTCGGCCCAGCTGACCGGGACCGTGCTCGCCGATGTGCCGCCGCAGAACTCCGGGCAGGGCTCGGCCACCCAGAGCACCGTGCGGCAGGTCGGTTCGGCGTTCGGTACCGCCGTCGTCGGCGCGCTGCTGTCCGCGGCTCTGGCGCACGATCTGCCGCGTCGTCTCTCCGCGGTCCCGGAGCTGTCGCCGCACGTCGCCGACACCCTCGCCACCGCCACCCGGGAATCGGCGGGTGGCGCCATCCCCGGGGTGCGCGAGCACGGCGGCGGCGCGGCCATCGCGGACGCGCTGAGCCGGGCCTTCACCGACTCCACCCGCACCACCCTGCTGGCCGCCGCGCTGTTCCTGCTGGTGGGCCTGGCCTCGGCCACCCGCATCCCGAACCGCCCCTACACCGGGAGCTCGGACAATGTGCCGCCCGACACCTCACGGGCCCTGTCCGACGGCACCGAGGACGGTCCGGACGACTGACCGTCCGGGCAGCGGCTTCGGTTGCGCGGCACAGCGTTCCGGGGATCAGTCGATCAGGCCGAGCGCGTGCAGCCGCTGGAAGACCAGCAGCGAACCGGGAGCGACCTCGGCCATGGCGGCGTACTCGGCGAGGGTGAACCAGCGCAGTTCGGCGATCTCGCCCGACGGGCGCGGCTCCGCGGTGAGCTCGCCCAGGAAGCAGGTCATGTGCAGGCGGGTGCCGGGCGCGTGCCCGTACGCCTCGGCCTCGAACACGCCCAGTTCGCTCACCCCGGCCGCGCCGACCCCGAGCTCCTCGCGAATCTCCCGGTGCAGGGCCATCTCCGGGGTCTCACCCGGATCGATCTTGCCGCCCGCCATGTAGAAGACGGTCTTGCCGCCGGACCGGGTCTGCAACATGCGGCGGTCCCGGATATGCGCCAGTGCCGCGGTACGAATCACGGCACCCACCCTATCGGGCGCGGCGGCGCGCTCGCCGGGGCTCAGCGCGTGGGCGGGGCGATCTTCCAGTGTTCCCGCAACGCCTCGGCGATCTCCGGCAGGATGGTCACCGGAATCCGGCGCTGCCGCAACATGGTCCGGATCTCGGTGACCTGCTCGCGCTTGCGCTGGTCGTAGGCGCTCGCCACCGGGCGGTGCACCGGCGGGATGGACAGCAGCACCAGCTCCCGGTGCGGCTCGTCGCCGTCGGTCAGATCCAGCGCCAGCGTCCAACGGCCGTGCTCGTCGAGCGCGAACCGCGCCGCCACCACCCGATCCCAGGCCAGCGTCGAAGTGCCCCACGGGGTCCGGCGCACGATCGCCGCCTCGGTCAGCTCCACCCCGTCGCGTCCGAACAGCGCGATCAACAGCCCCACCGCCGCGGCCGCGCCGAAGAACAAGCCCGTGAACACCCGATTCAGCCCGAAGATCCCGACCGTCCCGGCGCAGACCACCGCGACCAGGAACACGCCCGCCACGCCGTAACCGGCAATCCGGCGTCCCGGCACCACGCCCGCCCGCACCATCGCTCATCGCCTCCCGCAACCGACTGCGGGTCACCGTACCCGTCCCCGGTCCCGGGTGCCCGGCGATCTCGACACCGGCGCCGTCGCCGACCTAACCTACGATGCCCACGTTCACCGCCCGGCGGTGTGGGCCAGCATCACCGAAGGAGCGACCCATGGTGCCAGCCGCCGACCTCGAACGCCGGTTGGGCGACCTGATCCAGGAGCACGGGGTGCCCGGCGCGCAGGTGGCGGTCCTGTCCGGCGGCCGGATCACCGACGCCGCGGCCGGGGTGCTCAACACCGCGACCGGCGTTGCGGCGACCACGGATTCGGTGTTCCAGATCGGCTCGGTCACCAAGCCGTGGACCGCGACCCTGATCATGCAGGCCGTCACCGAGGGCCTGCTCGACCTCGACGCCCCGGTGCGCCGCTACCTGCCCGGATTCCGGGTGCGCGACGCGGAGGCCGCCGCCGCCATCACCGTCCGGCAGCTGCTCGGCCACACCTCCGGCATCGACGGCGACCTGTTCCTCGACACCGGGCGCGGCGCGGACGCGATCGCCAACTTCGTGCCCGCCGTCGCCGACGCCGGGCAGGTGCACCGGCCCGGCGCCATGTTCTCCTACTGCAACAGCGGGTACGTGTTGCTCGGCCGCATCCTGGAAGTGTTGCGCGGCAAGCCCTTCGACACCCTGCTGCGGGAACGGCTGGTGACCCCGCTCGGGCTGACCCGGGTGGCCACCGACGCCGACGAGGCGATCCTGTTCCGGGCCGCGGTCGGGCACACCGGATTCGAGCCCGAGACCGGTCCGCGGCCCGCGCCGGTATGGGCGCTCCCGGCCTCCAACGCCCCGGCCGGAGCGCGGCTGGCCATGTCCGCGCGCGACCTGCTGGGGTTCGCCCGGCTGCAGCTGTCCGGCGGGCGCGCCCCGGACGGGACCGTCGTACTCCCCGAATCCGCTGTCCGGGACATGATCCGGCCGCACGTCGAGGTGCCTGACATCGGCTACGGCACCCACTGGGGACTGGGCTGGCAGCTGTTCGACGCCGGCACCGGGCTGTTCGGGCACGACGGCAGCACCATCGGCCAGAACGCCTTCCTGCGCATCGCGCCCGCCGCCGGTGTCGCGATCGCCTTGCTGGCCAATGGCGGCAGCGCGTTCGCGCTCTACCGGGACCTGGTCGAAGACCTGCTCCGGGAGCACGCGGGCATCCGGCTGCCGGCCCGCCCGGTGCCCCCGGCCCGGCCCGAACCGGTCGACGCCGCGCGCGTCGGCGGTCGCTACCGCTCGGCCATGTACGAGCACGCCATCGACGTCGACCCCGACGGCCGCGCCTGGCTCTCCACCAAACCCCTCACCACCGAGGCCGCCCTGGTCTCGGTGCCCGACCGCATCGAGGTGCTGCACCTGCGGCCCGACGCGCTCATAGCCGCCCACCCGATCCGCGGCCGGCACGCCGTCTACGGTCTGATCAACGGCGACGGGCACGCCGGGACGCGCTACCTTCACACCAGTCGCGCGATGCCCCGCCAGCCCTGACCCGAGGAGCGCTCATGAAGTTCGTCCTCTTCTACGACTCGGCCCCCGACTTCGCCACCACCGCGCCGATCTGGTTCGAGGCGCACAGCGCCCGCTGGCGCGAATTCGCCGACCGCGGCGAACTCCTCATGATCGGGCCCTTCGCCGACGCCGGGATCGACGGCGCCATGGCCATTTTCACCACCGAGGAGTCCGCCCGCCGGTTCGCCGAAGCCGACCCGTTCGTACTGCGGGGCGTGGTCAGCGCCTGGCGCATCAAACCCTGGCGGGAAGCGCTCGCCTGAGCGGTCAGCGCAGCTCGGAGCCGGAGGCGACCACGACGCCGTAGAGATCGGCGATGGTGGCCAGCGCGCTCTCGTGCAACTGGGCGGCGCTGACCGCACCGGCGGCCGACCGCAGCGGGCGGGTGGCGGAGGCGTCGGCCACCACCGTGGGCTGATTGCCGCGCAGGAACGCGCCCTCGGTGGTGAAGGTGACGCACATATGCGTCATGAAACCGGCGATGACGACATTCTTGTGGCCCGCCGCGTCCACGTGCGCGGCCAGGTCGGTGCCGACGAAGGCGTTCGGAACCGTCTTCACCACAACGGGTTCGCCGTCGATCGGGGCCACACGGGGATGGATGCGCCCGATCTCGTCGGTGATGTCGTACGGCGTGCCCGGGCCGCCGTCGTTCACGACGTGGATGATCGGGGCGCCGGCGGCGCGGGCACGGACCAGCAGGTCGGCGGCGGCGTCGAGGGCGGGCTCCCAGCCGGTCAGCTCCATCACGCCCCGGGTGTAGGTGTTCTGGTAGTCGACCAGGATCAGGGTGGCGTCGGCCAGGGTGGCGGGGGTCTGATCGAAGCCGCTGAGGTCGCGCAGGGTCTGGGCGGACATGGGAATTCCTCCGGTCGGGTCGTGGTCCGGGCCGCCTGGTGCGGGGGACGTCGTCCACGCTATGAGCCAACGGGCGTGTCGGAAATGTCATGTAACCTGCAAATCCGGACATCGCCGGACCGGGCGGAGGGAGGACCGTTGGGCACCATCGAACGATTCGTGGTCATCGTGCTGTTCGACCGCGTCGACCTGCTCGACGTGACCGGGCCGCCCGAGGTCTTCGCGCTGCTGCGGCGAGAGATGAACGGGGAGACCGGATATCGCGTGGCGCTGGCCGCGGAGACCCTCGACCCGGTCACCACCTCCGCGGGCGTGCGGGTGCTGCCCGACATCACCTTCGCCGAGATCGGCGACCGCGGCATCGACACCCTGGTCGTGCCCGGCTCCGTCGAGACGGACGCGGACGGGCGGGTGCGGGCGCTCAGCGACCCGGCCGTGGTCGAGTGGGTGCGCACCCTCGCCGGACAGACCCGGCGGGTCGCCTCGGTGTGCGTGGGCGCGCACATCCTCGCCGACGCCGGACTCCTCGACGGCAGACGCGCCACCACGCACTGGTCCACCGCCGGCCAGCTCGCCGCCGAGCATCCCGCCATCGACGTCGACGCCGACCCGATCTTCATCCGCGACGAGAACGTCTGGACCGGAGCGGGACTCACCGCCTGCCTCGACCTGGCGCTCGCCCTGGTCGCCGACGACTTCGGCGACGCGCTCGCGCTGCGGGTGGCGCGGCAGCTGGTCATGTTCCTGAAAAGACCCAGCGGGCAGAGTCAGTTCAGCGTGTCACTCGAACCCATCTCGACCACGCGGCGCATCGACGACCTGCGGCACCACATCGCACGCCACCTCGGTGAACCGCTCACCGTCGCCGACCTCGCCGCCCGGGCGCACGTCAGCGAACGGCAGCTGACCCGCATCTTCAAGACCGACCTCGGCGCCACCCCGGCCGCCTACATCGAGTCCGCGCGCGTGGAATTCGCGCGCAACCAGCTCGAGACCACCGATCACACCCTGGAACGGGTGGCGACGCTGAGCGGTTTCCATACCACCGACACCCTCACCCGGGCCTTCCGGCGCACGCTCGACACGACGCCGACGGAGTACCGAAACCGCTTCCGCGTCACCTGATCACGCTTCGAGCGCGACCGCCGCCTCGGCCGTGTACACCAGGAACGTCAGGCTCTCCTGGAAGTACAGCTGCACCGTCGCCGCGTCGTGGGAGAGATAGCCGATCGACAGGTCCTGACCCAGCTGCAGATCGAAATCACCACCGCGCGTGGACAATACGAACGCGCCGTCGATGGCCGGGGCCCAGATGATCTCGCCGTCGATGAGTCGCTCGATATGCGTGCGGATCGGGTGACCGTGATCGGAGGTCTCGCTGACCGCGGTGTACAGGTCCGCGGACAACAGCACCGAATACGGGCCGTCCACACCGGCCAGCCGCAGCTTGCTCAACGCCTGCGCCACCGCTTCGGGGGCCAGGCGCGCGTCACCGGGCAGCTTCACCGGCTCGCACGAGGTGGCGGCCCGGATGCCCTGGATCTCCGCCGCCGGATAGCCCTCGAAGATCGCGCGGTCCTCCGCGAACGCGATCTTCTTGGCGGCCGCCTTCACCGGGTCCAGATCGGCGTCCCGGGCGCCGCGCTCCACATTGTCGAGTTCGGTGCGCGAGAGCGTGAACGGCACCCGCAATTCGACCAGCGGCACCACCGCGCGCTGCCGCGCCTGCACACCGTCGCCCGGGGATTCGATCGCGGTGGTGCGGCCCGTGCCGACCGCGGAGTAGTCGACGCCGTGCGGTCCCGACAGATCGACCACGCGGCGACCCGCGATGTGCCGCTTGAAGGTCCGCGTCGCCTCCTCCTCGATGGCCTTCCAGGCCTCCGAGGTGATCGGTGCGAGTTCGCGATGCAGGTTGTTCATGCGTCAGCTCCTGTCGGTTCGACGATTTCGTAGCTACTCAACGATTTCGCAGCGCACCGATTCCCAGCGACCCGTCGGGGGATCCCGCGCCATTGGATTCCGGCGCGGCGACCGCGGCCGCCGCCGGAGCGGGCGCGTCGGGAAGGTTGTCGAAGAACACCGCGTGCGGGGCGAAGAACGAAGTGCCGGTGATGGCGGTGGAGAAGTCCAGGATGCGGTCGTACGCCGCCTCGTCGCTGCCCAGGAACATGCGGGTCAGCATGGCTTCCGGCACGGCCGGATCGTCGGCGTAGGCGATGTAGTACGTGCCGTACTCGCCGTCCCGCACCGAGCCGAACGGCATATTGGCGCGCACGATATTGCCGGAGACGTCCTGATCGTTCACGGCCACATGGGAATCCGCGGGCTGGTCGGCCTCGGAGAGCTCGAAGTCGTCGAGTTTGGTTCGCCCGATGACCCTTTCCTGCTCGGTGGTCGAGAGCGCCTTCCAGGCGGCCATATCGTGCAGGTACTTCTGCACGATCACGTAACTGCCACCGGCGAATTCGGGATCCTCGTCACCCACCAGCGCGGCGGTGACGGCCAGCTGGCCCTCCGGATTCTCGGTGCCGTCCACGAAGCCGAGCAGATCGCGCTGCTCGAAATAGCGGAAGCCCACCGTCTGATCCACGATCGTGCCCGCCCCGGCCAGCCGCTCGGCGAGCTTCATCGCCAATTCGAAACAGGCGTCCTGGACCTCGGCCCGGATGTGGAACAGCAGATCACCCGGCGTGACCGGCGCCTGATGCTGCTCCCCGGCATAGCCCGGAAACTCGTGCAGCCGTGCGGGTTTCGGACCGGCGAACAGGCGATCCCAGGCCGCGGATCCGATGCTGGTGATACAGGCCAAGCCCGAACCAGGCAGTCGGAAACCGACCGAGCGGCGCAATCCGGGCAGATCTGCGAGCAAATCCCGCGCGACCGCCTCGCCCCCCTCGTCGATGGTCACGACGAGAAAGAGTGCGGCCGGGGTGAGCGGGTCGATGATCGGCTGTGGCTCACGCATGAGCACCAGCCTAGGCCCTGCCGGTCACCGCCCGCCGGTCCGGTGCGTCCGTGGCGGGTCGCCCTACTTGGCCACGGTCAGTAGAAACGCCACGTCATCGATGGCTTTCACACTGTGCCGCGCATTCGGGATCACGATCAGATCGCCGGCCGAGCCCTTCCACTCGTTGGCGCCGCTGATCAACACCAGCACCCCGCTGATCACCAGGAGCGTCGCCTCACCCGGATTCTCGTGCTCGGCCAGGGTCTGTCCGGCCGTCAACGCGATCACCGTCTGCCGCAGCGAATGCGCGTGGCCGCCGTAGATGGTCGACGAACTACGCCCGCTCGAGGCCGTGGCGGCCAGCTTCAGCTGCTGGCGAGCAACCGCGGTCAGCGACTTCTTGTCCATGGACTGCCTTTCGCCGGGATATCGCTGAGTATGCCGGACACACCCGGGGCGCTCGGCGGTTTCGGCGCGGTGTGTGCGGGAATTGCCGAACGAGGAATCCGCGCGTTGTCCGCGCGGCCGCTAGCCCAGGGAGATGGGGCGATAACGACGGAATCGATAGCGCAGCCCCGTCGACGACTCCCGCCAATCGGCCGCCTCGGCCCGCCACCGCCGGTCGATCGCGGGGGCGAAGGTATCGCCGTCGATATCCGCGTCGATCTCGGTGATCATCAGCTCGGTCGCGAAAGGCATTGCCGCGCGGTAGATCTCGCCGCCACCCATGATCCACACCGACTTCTCGCCGGTCATGGCCAGCGCCTCGGCCAGCGAACCCGCGCGCTCCGCGCCGTCCACCGCCCACTCCGGCTGCCGGGTCACGACGATATTGCGGCGGCCGTCCAGCGGACGGAAACGCGCGGGCAGCGAATCCCACGTCTTGCGGCCCATCACCACCGGATGCCCGAAGGTGACGTCCTTGAAATGCGCCATGTCCTCGGGCACCCGCCACGGAATCGTATTGTCCCGCCCGATGATTCCCCGCGTCGTCTGCGCCCAGATCAAGCCGACGGTTCTGCTCACGCCGTCACCACGCCGCCGCTCACACCGCCACCGGCGCCTTGATGGCCGGATGATGCTGGTAGCCCTCGATTTCCACGTCCTCGTACGCGTAGTCGAACAGCGAGGGGGCGGGGCGCAGGTGCAGGGTCGGGAACGGGTACGGCTCGCGGGACAGCTGCTCGCGCACCTGCTCCACATGATTGTCGTAGATGTGGACGTCGCCGCCGGTCCAGATGAACTCGCCGGGCTGCAGCTCGGTCTGCTGGGCCACCATCAAGGTCAGCAGCGCGTAGCTGGCGATATTGAACGGCACGCCCAGGAACAGGTCCGCGCTGCGCTGATACAGCTGGCACGACAGCTTGCCGTCGGCCACGTAGAACTGGAAGAAGGCGTGGCAGGGGGCCAGGGCCATCTTGTCCAGCTCGGCCACGTTCCAGGCCGACACGATAATGCGGCGCGAGTCCGGGTCGGTGCGCAGCGTCTGCAGCACCTGCGAGATCTGATCGATGTGGGTGCCGTCCGGGCTCGGCCACGACCGCCACTGCACGCCGTAGACCGGGCCCAATTCGCCGTGCGCGTCGGCCCATTCGTCCCAGATGGTGACGCCGTGCTCACGCAGCCAGCTCACATTGGAGTCGCCGCGCAGGAACCACAGCAACTCGTAGACGATCGACTTGAGATGCACCTTCTTGGTGGTGATCAGCGGAAAGCTCTGCGACAGGTCGTAGCGCAGCTGATGTCCGAAGATGCTGCGGGTGCCGGTGCCGGTCCGATCCGCCTTCGGGGTGCCGGACTCCAGCACCAGTCGGAGCAGGTCCTCGTACTGGGTATCTCGGGCGCTCTCCACGCCTGGCAAGCTTACGCACCGTGCGAAAGTTGTTTGTGATCGGAATCGGGGCGGGGGACCCGGACCAGGTGACGGTGCAGGCCATCAAGGCCATGCGCCAGGTGGACGTGTTCTTCCTCATCGGCAAGGGGGCCGAGAAACAGGAGCTCACGGACGTGCGCGCGGCGATCCTGGCCGAACACGCCGAGCAGCGGCACACGGTCGTGGAGATCACCGACCCGCCGCGCGACCGCAGCGTGCCCGCGCGCGGCGCCGACGCCGCCTACCAGGGCGTGGTCGCCGACTGGCACGAAGCGCGCGCGGAACTGCTCGAACGGGCCTTCGCCGGCACCGACGGCGTCGGCGGCATTCTCGTCTGGGGCGATCCGTCGCTCTACGACAGCACCCTGCGCATCGTCGAACGCGTCCTCGACCGCGGCCGCATCCAGTTCGACTACGACGTGATCCCCGGCATCACCAGCGTCCAGGCCCTCGCCGCCGCCCACCGCACCGTCCTGCACGAGATCGGCGAGCCCCTCCACATCACCACCGGCCGCCGCCTCCGCGACGAGGGGCTGGCCGACGGCCAATCCACCCTGGTCATGCTCGACGGCGAATGCTCGTTCACCCAGCTGGCCGGCGACGACATCTACATCTGGTGGGGCGCCTATCTCGGCATGCCCGACGAGGTCGTCATCGAAGGCCCGCTGCGGGTCGTCGAATCCCGCATCACCCGCCGCCGCGCCGCCCTGCGGGAGGCCAAGGGCTGGATCATGGACATCTACCTCCTGCGCCGCTCGCTCTGACGGGCTCCGGCGAACCACCGGCCGCGCGGATTCCCGGGGGTGTCGGCGGGTACGGCTAGGGTGGGAGGCGATCACCCGGGTCGGCAGGCCCCGGGGATGCCTCGGGGATTGGAGGAGATCCGTTGCCCGAACTACCGGAGATAGTGGCGCTCGAGCAATTCTTGGCCGAGCATGCGGTGGGGGCGGTGGTCGGCCGGGTGGATGTGGCCGCGCTGAGCGTGCTCAAGACCTTCGATCCGCCGGTGACGGCGCTGTCGGGCCGGGATGTCACCGGGGTGGGGCACTGGGGCAAGCACCTCGGAATGGATTGCGACGGGCTGTGGTTGATCACCCACCTGTCCCGGGGCGGCTGGCTGCGGTGGATCGACGAACCGGGAGCCAACCCGCCCAAGCCCGGCAAGGGGCCGCTCGCGCTCCGCGTGCACTTCTTCACCCCCGAAGGGGCCACGCCCGCCTTCGATCTCACCGAGGCGGGCACCAAGAAGCGGCTGGCCGTATGGATTACGGCCGACCCGCTCTCGGTGCCCGGCATCGCCCGGCTGGGCCCGGACGCGCTCGCGGTGAGCGAACCGGAGTTCGCCGAGCTCCTCGGTAGCACCTCCCAGCGGGTGAAGAACGCCCTCACCGACCAGAGTCTGATCGCCGGCATCGGCAACGCCTACTCCGACGAAATCCTGCACACCGCAAAGATTTCCCCGTTCGCCAACTCCGGCACGCTCAACCCCCGGCAGCTGAGCGCCCTCTACGCCGCCATGCGCGCCACCCTCTCCGACGCCATCCTGCGCTCGGTCGGCCAGGACGCCGCCCGCCTCAAGGGTGAAAAACGCTCCGGCTTCCAGGTGCACGCCCGCACCGGCCTGCCCTGCCCGGTCTGCGGCGACACCGTCCGCGAAGTCTCCTACGCCGACAAGTCCTTCCAGTACTGCCCCACCTGCCAGACCGCCGGCAAGATCCTCGCCGACCGCCGCATGTCCCGCCTGCTGAAATAGTGCCGAGTCAGCGATTGTCCGGGTGGGTGACCTTCTGGACATCGACCAGACCGGCCAGGCCGGTGAAATCATCCGGATTGACCGTGAACAACGGCAAACCGTGCACGGACGCGATGGCGGCGATCATCAGGTCGACCCGCCGGGGCTTGGGATTGCGCCCGGCCGCGAGCACCGACGCGACGATGTGCCCGAACCGCCGGGCCGCCCGGGTGTCGAAGGGAAGCGGCTCGAACAGGGCTTCCGCGTTCTGGAGGCGCTCGATCCGCCTCGCGCGTTCACCCGGTTCGGTCGCGAAGTGCGGCCCCGCCGCGAGCTCGGCCATCGTCACCGCGCTGACGACCAACTCGCCGGGCAGCTCATCCGGGTCCAAGGCCTCGAGCAGAATGAGCACGTTCGTATCGACCAGGCCGCGAACGGGTACCGGGCTCATTCGCCACCGTCCTCCGCGAATTCCCCACGGCGATAGGCCCGGTCGTACGGGTCGTAGACCGAATCGTCGATGAACTCACCCGAACGGCTCGGAGCTTCCGATGCGGCGCCGGACGGTCCGCTGAAAGCCGCGATGGCTTCGGCGAGCGGAACGGCCTCGCGTCGGCGCAGATTCCGGTGCGGAACCAGATCCGCGACCGGGGTTCCGTCGACCGTGATGGTGTAGGAGCGTCCGGCGCGGACCTCGCGGAGGACCCGGCTCGCGTCGTTCCGCAGCTCCCGTTGTGGAATCTCCGGAAGCTCCGCCTGGCTCGTCATAATCCCAGCTTACGGCACTGGCTACAGCGTTACTACGCCTTCGCTACACCGCTCCATGACGTGGTTCGGAACCTCGATGCCCGCTTCCAGGTCCGGGGCCGGGATGGGAGTGTCGAAGATCTGGCGGAGGGGGAGGACTCCGGCCCAGACGCCGCCGGTGGCGATGTCCTCGGGGGTGTCGCGGGGGCCGCCGGTGCGGATCTTGACCGAGGCCTCGGTGAGGTCGAGGGCCAGGACCAGGGTGGCGGCCATTTCCTTCTTGTCGGGGGAGCGGACCGAATCCCAGGCGCCGGGGGCGGCCTGATCGACGATGACGCGGAGGGCGTGCAGGCGTTCTTCCGGGTCGGTGAGTTCGGTTGGGCGGGCGTGGATTACGGCCGAGCGGTAGTTCATGGAGAAGTGCATGGCGGAGCGGGCGTAGACGATGCCGTCGACGTGGGTGACGGTCAAGGAGACATCGCCGGTCATGGCGGCGCGCAGGTTGCCGGCGCCGGTGGAGCCGTGCAGGTAGAGGGTGTCGCCGTCGCGGCCGTAGATGGTGGGGATGACCACCGGGCCGCCGTGCAGCAGGACGCCGAGATGGCAGAGCAGGCCGGTGTCGAGGATGGCGTCCAGATCGGCGCGGTCGGTGCTGCCCCGCTCCTTGGCACGGGTGAGGCTGCTCCGCGGCGTGGGTGACAATGGGGTCCGGGTCGTCGCTGTCTCACTCATATGACCAGTTTCGGCCGGGAATTGGCATTGCTGAATAGCCAATTCCGCGGAAGATTCACAGACCACTTGGGAATTCGTGCGGCGTCGAGTGGCATCCTGATATCGACCGTTCGACGAGATATCGGGAGGCCACTTGCGCGGCAATCGCCTGGTCGACGACGATCTGCCGTTCGGCATCGATCGGGACGGGCGCGAGCCGCTGGCGGTGCAGGTGGCGGACGGGCTGCGGCGGGCCGCGACCAGCGGGGCGCTGCGCGGGGGTGATCGGCTGCCGTCCTCGCGGGAGCTGGCGACCCGGCTGGGGGTGAGCCGGACGGTGGTGACGGCCGCCTACGACCAGTTGCACGCGGAGGGATGGCTCGACGGCCGGCACGGGTCCGGCACCTACCTGACGGCCACGCCACCGCCCGTGGACGCGCACGGCGACGGGCCGCGCCGGATCGACCCGCTGGCCGGGCTGCTGGACCTGGGCTCGGGAGCGCCGTCCATCGAGGCCATCGACGCGGCCGCGTGGCGGCGCGCCTGGCGGGCCGCCTCCGATCGGACGCCGCTGATCCGGCGGGACCGGCGCGGGGAACCCGCGTATCGGGAGGCCGTGGTGGAACATCTGCTGCGGCATCGCGGACTGGGCGCGGGCAGCGGGACCCGCGATGGCAGACTGAGGACGTCAGAACAACCCGGGGACCCGGCACGGGCCTCGAGGAACGACGAAAGGGACGATGATGTCCGTATCCGATGCG
>NZ_JBSGCY010000115.1:0-21888 GCF_053602115.1 Nocardia sp. NPDC004582
GCCACCGCCCGCATGGGCCTGGAGCCGCACCATCACGGCGGCATGAACTACACGCTCGCCGTCACCGACCTGCACCGCCTCGCCGTCGCCCTGCGCCCCCTGGTCGCCCTGGGCGCACAGCTGCACGCCCGTGGAGCCGGCGTGCGCGTGCTCGACGCCGGAATCGACACCGCCACCGTCGAAGGCCGCGCGCAGCTGGCCCTGCTCGCCCGGCTCGACGACTTCCAGCGCGGCCGCGTCGCCGCGGGCACCCGCGCCGGGCTCGACACCGCAAAAGCCCAGGGCCGCAAGGGCGGCCGCCCCGCCAAGCTCAGCCCCGCGCAGATCACCCACGCCCAGACCCTCTACGACTCCGGCGGGCACACCGTCGCCGAAATCGCCGACATCCTCGGAGTCGGCCGCGCCACCCTCTACGGCCACCTGGACAAATCCAGTGTCGGAAAACGGCCCCGCGCCCGCCGACGCCCGGCCGCGCCGGACACGGCGGCCGGGTCGACAACGGGCACCGAGACACCGCAAACTCCCACCGCCGCAGTCGAAGCAGCTCCCGCTCCGGCCCCGACACCCTTCATTCCGCTGCCCGTTGTCGACCCGCCCGCCGCGTCCGCCCCGGCCGCCCGCCGACTCCCCACGCCCCGAGGGCGGCTGATCTCCCGCGCCGAGATCGAACGCATCGAGCGCTTCCAGCCCCGCCGGTCCCGCCAGGTCACGCCCTGTCCGACCTGCAACACCCGCTCCGGCCGCGACTACGACCCGCGCCAGCTGCGCGATGATCTGGCCTGGCAGTGGCTCGAGCCCGACCCCGAAACCCCCGGAGGGCTGATCATCGCCCGCCACTGCGCCCGCTGCCAGCCCGCCGACCGCCACGCCATCGAATGCGCGCACCCGCTGTGCGAGAACGGGCCCATCCTCGGCGGACCAGTCGCCGCGGAAGCCCTCGCCGGGCACGGCGTCCCCGAGCTGGTCGAGCACTGGCTGGCACAGCACGGCTGGCACAGCGGCCCCGAGGGCCTGCTGTGCCCCGAACACACCGACGACCCCGCCGGAAGCCGCCCATGAACGACCCCGCACACAACGGTGAGGCTTTGCCCCGCTACCGCATCAGCGAGGTGATGTGCGCTCACCACCGGGTGGTGTGCACCGAGTACTGGCCGGTGCTCGGTCCGGCCGATCTGCTCATCCGATCCTGCGAGGACTGCCTCGCCATCGCGCGGGCGGTCACCGGGGGACGGGATATCGACATGCGGGTACCGGACTGGGGTGATGCCGCCTTCGGCGAGGAGCACGACGCGTATCACGAAGCCGGGCACACCGTCGCCGCCGCGCTGGGTGGCATACCGATCAGGCGTGTGCGCCTGGGTGAGCTGGTGGTCGAGAGCAAACTGACCACCACCGGTGAGGTGCAAGCCGCCGGCGCGGTAGAGATCGGCGACGGAGAGACCCCAATCGAGGACTTCGCCGCCTACATCTGGTCAGGGATGCGCGCCACCAGGCAGTGGCTTGCCCTGCGCGAACAAGCCACCGTGGCGAACCTGATCGACAGCGTCACCAAGGGCCACCACGACACTGCGGCGCTGCAGGCGATCACCGAGCCCCACGGGCTACCGATCGAGACCGGCCGCGACCGTGCCGACGAGATCATGGCCCGGCACTGGCCAGCAGTGCAGACCGTGGCCGCCGCCCTGCTGCGCGAGCGCATCCTGACCGGCCTGGCGGTCGCCGAGATCCTGCAGCCATTGCTGCCCGTGCCGGTGCGGATTGACGCCGAATTGGGGTCCCGGTAGAACGGTTCGGGCTACGTGCCGTGCAGGCCCTCGATGCGCGCGAGGACGACCCCCGCTGGCATGCCGGGCGTGTGGACGGTGTCGACGAGCCGGACGACCGCAGCGACCACCTCCGGTGATGGGGCCAGGCGCACAACGGTCCGCACCGCCGCGAGCGGATCGGTGCCCGCGTTGAGTGCGGCGCTCACCAGCACGATCAGGGTGCGCACCTGGACGGGTAGGGGTCCGGGGTCCACGATCAGCAGTCTATTTGCGGGTGCCTGCCGTGGGTCGCCGGTGCCCCGCCAGCGTCTACGGCGCCAGTCGATAAATCTCGCGGCCCAGGATGGCCAGCAGCCCGATCGCCGGGACACCCTCGGCGATCTTGAGCACCAGCGATTGCGAGCCCGCCACCGCGATGACCAGCACCAGCGCGGACGCCGCCAGCAGCAAGGCGTAGGCCCATACCCGCGTCCGGTCACCGCGTTCCGGATCGCCCTCGTCCTCAAGACGGCGAGCGCGCTGCAACACGAGCCCACCGGACAACATCAAACCCGCACCAACCCAGACGAACATGATCACGAGTATGCGTGCGCCTGTCGCAACAGCACGTGCAGTTCGGCCAACCGGCTCATCAGGTCACCACCGATGCCCGGTCGCGATATCTACGGGCACATACACGTTCAAGCATTCGCCCAGTTACCTCGTTAGCGGTTTCGGTAGTCCACCAGGTCAACAGGCGCGGCGGCCGCAACTTCTAAGGTGACGGCATGGAACCCGCCGGGCAGGACGATGCGCAAGCGGCCGCCGCCACGCCTGCCCGGCATTACTCGAGCGGCCGCCTGACCGCCGCGCAGTCGCGCACCGTGAACGCCTGGCGCCACGAACTGCACCGGCCGCGCCGCTCCGTCTACGGCACCGAGGACGGCCGCCCGCCCGCGTCGAGCTCCGATTGCGTCGCGGCCGCCGTCACCGATCTACTGGCCACCGCCGCCCCCGAGGCCATGGACGTGGCCCGCTACGCGGCCGCGATCCGCCTGCACCACCGCGACACCCGGCCACTGCAATTCCCGGCAGAACGAGCCGTGTCGTTCTACCTGCCCGCCACCGTCGCCGACGCCGCGGAAGCCCTGCTCGCCCGCGCCCACACCACGCACCGCGCCTCCGTCGACCAGCTGCGCGGCGAAGCCACCAGCCGCTTCCCCGGCCGCCGCCAGGCCGACGAGCGCACCACGTTCCTGCTCACCGAACTAGCGGCCCTGCAACTGACCGCGAACGTGCCGAAGGCCCTACCCATGGGCACCCTCGCCCGAATGGCCATCGATCACTGGAACACCCGCCCGGCCGAGTCCGTCGTCCTCGCCGCCGTCGACCACTCGGCAGCCCACCACCTACAACAGCACCGAGCCCGCAACGACATGGGCAGGCAGTAGGAGGCCGGCGGCAACCGCTAGCCGCTCGGAACTCCCCTGAGCAGCGTCGATGCGCTCACTCCGAAAAAGTATCCATGTGGATACTTCCAACGCCGAACCGCGGACAAGAACAGCCGCATGGCTATATCAGCATCGGACGATGGACCGCGGGCGCGGCGCACACGGGGCGCCGGCACCCGAGGTCAGGAGTCGGCGGCCGCAGTGCCGGCGCCGCGGCGATAGCGCTGCTGCGCGGCGTCGCCGAGTACGACCTCGCCCAGTTCCGGCAGTGCCTCACGCACCCAGTCGTAGGGCGCGATCACGGCCTCGAGTTCGTCCTCGCCGCCGCTCGCCGTCCGGATCCCGGAGTAGCGACGGGCAATGAGGGTGTGCTGCCCGGCCGTGCGCGCGGCCGCCCGGACATCGCGCAGCTTCTTGCGCACCTCCGGCGACACGTCGCGCTGCTGCTTCGCCTCGGGCACAGCGACATTGGCGCAGCCACGCTCCCACTTCGCCGCCGACAGCAGCACGGCCTCGGGGCGGCCCCGGTAGAGAATCGCGAACGCCTCACGGTCGGCACCGGCAGCCTCGAGGTGATCCCCCCAGGTCTCGCGCAGCGCGGTCGTGTCGATTCCCTTCATACCGTGAACTGTACCGACCGTCCGAAGCGTACGCAAAGCACCGAACAGGGGCGCGGCATGTGCTCTGAGCTGGGGTTTCTGCTGGATCTGTGACACAGGTCACTCCTTACTGGTTTGGTCTAGGTTCGTACAGTTGGTACACTTGAGTATGTCAGAGGGAAGCGGAAAGCGAAAGCCCGGCCCGCTGGCAGATCAGAAATCCGATCCGAAAGGACCAGGTCAATGACCTTCACTCTCACCATTCCCAGCCGCCGCGCCGAGCAGGTGCACGAGGAGGCCGGGGTGCGGTACCCCCGCCGCGCGGGCACTGTCGAAAACGCCGAAGCGCTCCGGTTTCTCGACACTCTCGCCCAGGGTCAGCAGCTCGAGGACGGCACCGGCGACGTGGACAAGGCCGCCGAGCTCGCGGTGCGCGCGCTGGTCTCGGCCGCCATCCTGTGGCGCTACCACGGCCAGACGGTCGCGGCCGGGGCCCGCGCCATCCTGGCCGACCAGGTCAGCATCTACGTCAACACCGCGTGGTCGTGGCGCAACCAGTCCGTCGCGGTGGTGAGCCCCACCGAGGCCGCCGCCCGCGCCGAGATCCTCGAGGCCGCCGCCGAGAAGGTCGCCCAGATGCTGCGCGCGCTCGAAACCCAGTACGCCCTGTAGCCCGAAACCCACTGCACGACAAAGGGACCAGGCAGCTGGTATCTGCCTGGTCCCTCTCGAGCCAACACTCTACGAGAGGCAACCACCTATGACAACCGTCGAAATCACCGCCGAGACCATCGCGGCCGCGCTGGCCGAGACGCCCAAGCCGGTACCGCTGTCGCCCGAGCACGCCGCCGAGCTGCGCGCGCAGCTGGCCGCCAGCCCGACCGGCCGCGTGTCGATCAACGTCGACCCGAACACCGTCCACATCAGCGACAACGTCCGCAGTCAGGCCGCCCCGACGATCACCGTCGAGTACGTGCAGTCGATCCTGGACGGCGAAGACGGATTCGAACAGGACCCGACGGCTTTCATCAACTCCCGCAACGAGATTCAGATCATCGATGGGCAGCGCCGCACGCTCGCCGCCCGCGCTGGCAACTACAACCCGTGCCCGGTGCTGCTGCGCCGCGAGCCCAAGGGCAGCGACGACGCCCGCCGCGCGTCGGTGATCGTGTCGCAGGTCAACGCCAACGACGGCCGCGTAGACCTCACCGCCGCAGACCGGTTCGCGGCCCAGGAAGAACTGGCCGGGCTCAACATCCCGAAGGCCGACAAGGCCAAGCAGCTCCGCAAGATCGGCGTCGGCCGCAAGCAGGCCACCGCGCTGCGCAAGATCAGCGCAGCCCCCTCCGCTACCCGCGACGCCATCGCAGACGGAGAACTGGACCTGTGGCAGGGCGCGGTCGCGGCCGATCTCGACGTCAGCGAGGACGAGCGCAGGCGACTGGTCCGCGCCGCCGCGCAAGGGCTTTTCGACAACACCGTGATTGCGATCCAGGGCGAGCGCCGCGAAGCGGCCGCGCGAGCCGTGGCCGCCAAGCCCTACAGCGACCGAGGGTTCACCATCCTCGAGCGGGAGCCGTACCGCGACGACCGCCAGTGCGCGCGGTTCGAGCATCTGGCGCTGGCCGAGGGCGGCCGGGTGCGCGAGGAGCACATCACCGACCCGAAGTACTGGGCGGTGTATCTCGACGCCAGCGAGCAGGCGGTACTCATCGAGACCGGCGAGGAAGTCGACGAGAAGAACATCGACCCCGCGACCTACACCGATCCGGCCGCCAAGCCCGCCGAGGGCATGCTGCACGCCAACGCGGTGCGGTTCGAAACGCAGTTCAAGCCGGTCTATGGATGCCTGGACTTCAAAAAGGCCGGACTGCAGTACGTCGGATGGAGCACCGACCGCAGCAGCAAGGCCGAGAAGACAGCCACGAGGAACACGTCACGGCGCGCCAACGAGCTTGCCCGCAACGACACCGCCGCACGCCGCAAGTTCCTGTCAGAGACGTTCTACAAGAAGTACAAGGCCAAGAAGCTGCCGCACGGAGTGCTCGCGTCGGTGGGGCACCTGCTGCTGACGCATCCGGACATCCTTTCCAGCTTCGCCGCCAGCCATGTAGCCGCTGAACTGTTCGGGCTGAAATGGTCGAGCGAGCTGAACAAAGTTCTCGAGTTCAACCCCGACGCCGAGGACATCCTCACCCAGCAGGCCAGCGACGAGCGGGTCACCGCCGCGCTGGCGCTGCAGGCCATGGCCGCCATCGAGGCAGCCATGCAGCCCAGCGACAAAGAGCCCAAGTACTGGCGGGCCGCCGAGAAGACCGGCCGCATCGAGACCGGCGGTAAGCCCTTCGCCGCGCGCTGGCACCTGCGCGTGCTGTGCGCCCTGGGCTACACCCCCGGCCCGATCGACCGCGTGATTCTCGGCTCGCTGAGCCTGACCGAGGCATTCGCCGAGGCCGACCGCCTCAGCGCCGAGCCCGCCGAGGATGCCGAGGATGCCGAGGACGCCGCCGCCGAGCAGGTGGAAACCGGCGACGCCGCCTAGACGTCAGGGCCGCAACCACCCAGGTTGCGGCCCCACCCCGGCACCGTTCGCGCCGCTGTGGCCCGTGCACGCACCCGCACGGGCCGCAGCACCGGCGCGACCCACGGTGCCACCGCCGGCGGAACGGTTTCGCCGCCCGCCGGTCGCGATGTGACCGGCATCACACCCTCTCGATTTGGCAGAGGTTTGTACGGTTGGTACAGTTGAAGTGTCGGAAGGGAGGGGCGGAAGCCCCGCCCGACCGGCACCGAGAAACCCTCTACCAGTAAGGAACTCGCCACCATGGCTTACGAACTCCGCATGGACACCGCCCTCGACCTCGCCGCGGCCGTTCCCGCGATCTGGGGCCTGACCGCCCCGGCCGAGTGGACTGGAATCGTGGGCGCGGGCATCGCGCCGCGCTCGCTGGTGCTGGCGCTGGTCAAGCCGCACAGTGACGGATGGAACGAAGTCGAACGCGTCTGGGTCTGCAACGACATCGAGTATTTCGACCGGTTCAATGCCAAGGCGTTGACCCGCGACACCACGGGAACCCGCGCGGTGGCCCTGGTGATCGACAGCGAGGCCGACGGGCACGGCGACAGCACCGACGAGCACAACCAGCTCATCGATTCGGTTGCCTACGCGCTGCAGCTGCGCGGCGTGACCCTCGAAACCGCCTACGCCACCCGCGAGCTGGCCGCGTGGCAGCCGCTGTGGTCGCTGCGCTCCGATGTCTTTATCGGCAGGCTCCCGCAGTCGCCGGGAGTAACCCCCGGCGGCCGCTACCTGCTCGCCGAGCAGGTGACCACCCGCGAAGCCGAGGCCCTGGCCCGACTCGCCTGATCACCCCCACGCGGCCCCGGGCAGCTGGTATCTGCCCGGGGCCGCACCCCCGCAACACCTGGGCCCGCACCGGCGGGCCCAGGTCCCATCACACGGACGGAGCCCCGAATTGTCCAACGACAGCGGCACCCCCGACGCCGTGCGCGACGCACGTCAGCTCGCCGCGCGGGTGCTGTCGAGCTTGCACGCCGACGCCGCGCCCGAGTTCGCCTATCCCGATCTGAGCCGCGAGCAGGCCATCGCGGCCACTGAGCGGGAGCTCGCCGAGGCGTACGCCGCGTACCACAAGTGCCTCACGGACAACCGCGCCGAGCTTGGGCGGCTCGCTGAATTCGCCGCCGACTACGGCGAGATCGACGAGCCCGCGCCCTATGAATCCCGATGGACCACAGGCGATCTCGAACTCATCCCCCTGCCCCTGCACGACGACCCGCCGTTCTGACCGGCCGAGCCAGGCACCAGCCCGCGCCGCCGGTCCGCCCTGCTCGGGTGTGACCGGCAACACAGGCTATCGGTTTGCGCAAGGTTCGTACGGTTGGTACAGTTGAAGTGTCGGAAGGGAGAGGCGGAAGCCCCGCCCGACCGGCACCGAGAAACCCTCTACCAGTTAGGAATTCGCCACCATGGCACAGGTAACCCGACTCGGCCGCAAGATCGTTTCCCTTCGCGAGAACCGCCCGCTCACCGATGCCGAGATCATGCGCGTGGCCCCGAGCATCTTCGCGACCGAAGCCCACCAGTCGCGCTCGGACCGCTACACCCACATTCCGACCAGCGCGGTACTGACCAACCTGCGCGGCGAGGGATTCGAACCGTTCTTCGTGGCGCAGTCGGTCACCCGCGACGAGGACCGCCGAGGCCACGCCAAGCACATGCTGCGGTTGCGTCACCGCAGCACCGTTGCCACGCAGGGGGCCGCCAACGAGGTTGTGCTGGTCAACAGCCACGACGGGGCCAGTTCGTACCAGATGCTCGCGGGTCTGCTCGAGTTCGTGTGCACCAACGGGATGGTTGTCGGCAAGCGCATCGAGCAGGTGCGGGTTCGCCACTCGGGCAAGGTGGTCGACGACGTGCTCGAGGGCGCGTTCACCGTCGTCGAATCGTTCGACGAGGTGCAGGAGCTGCGCCGCGAGATGCTGGCCCTGCCGATGAGCGCGCCCGAAGAGCAGTTGTTCGCCCAGGTCGCGCTGGGGATGCGCTACGACCCGGAGGAGAACCCCGCGCCCATCGCGGCCCGGCAGCTGCTGGGCGCGCGCCGCGCGGCCGACCGTGACGCCAATCTGTGGAAGACCGTCAACCGCGTGCAGGAGAACCTGATTCGCGGAGGAGTGCACGGCGAGACCGCCAAGGGCCGCAAGACGAAGACCCGCGCCGTGACCGGTCTCGACGCCGACGTCAAGCTCAATCGCGCGCTGTGGACGCTGGCCGAGGGCATGAAGGCGTTGAAGAACGGCGGAACCCTCGAGGAATTCCTCGCCGCCGCCCAGTAGGGCAAACACCCCGGGCCGGGCGGCTGGTATCCGCCCGGCCCGGTCCGTTCCCGGGCGAACGAGCGACGTTCGCCCGACCCGACCGCGAAGGACACCCCGTCATGGGTTCACGATCGAAAACGCTGCTGTTCGCCCCCGACGGCCGCGCCGTCTACTACTCGGCCGAATTCGGCGGACCCGAGTTCCACGTCCCGCGCCTGGGAGAGTGGGTACTGTCCTGCGCCCGCGAGGCCCGCCCGCTGAGTGTGCAGGCGTGGGACGCCTGGGGAATGGGCACCGAGTGCGAGCCGCAGACCACCGTCAGCCGCCGCCCCGCCGACACGAGCCCGCTGCAGTGCGAGCACATCTACACGGTGACCATCACCGACGCTGGCGATCTGCTGCTGTGCTACCAGTTCACCCCCTGGTGGGACGACACCGACCAGCGGAGCACCGAGCTCGAATGCGATTCGGTGCCCGAATTGCTTACCGCCGGAATCGAATACACCGCACGCCTACGCCGCTGGATCGAAGCCGACCGGAACCGGAACCGGCAGCGCCGCACCCCCCACGGCGACCACCCGCCGACGGCGGCCGCCGCCGAGTATTTCCTGTCCCGCGCGATCGAGTGCGCGGCCGCCTATGCCGCCCTCACTGCCGCGCAGGCCAGCACCTAGCCGCCCCGACGTTCGCGCCGCTGTGGCCCGTGCGGACACCCGCACGGGCCACAGCACCGGCGCGACCCACGTTGCCACCGCCGGCCAAACGATTCCACCGCTTGCCGGTCGCTCTGTGACCGGCATCACATGCTCTCGATTTGGCAGAGGTTCGTACAGTTGGTACAGTTGAGTTATCGGGAGGGAGACGGAAGCCCCCCGCTGATCAGGAGGAATTCCATGACCGAGTTCGACCGCGCGACCCGCTGCCCCAAGCGCTACCGCCGTCTGGTCCCGCGCGTGTTCACCGCGGAGGGTGTGCGCGACCTCGAGTGCCGCGACTACCACGACCACGTGAGCGCCCCGGGGGCCTGCGTGATCACCGACGGCGTGAAGGCGTTCGCCGCCGATTACGCGTGGTTGGAAGAACTGCGCCGCATCGCAGCCCTGCCGGATGCCGAGCGCTCCGGCGAGATCGACGCCCAGCGTCTGCACGATGTCGACATCAAGAAGGTGGTCCGGTTCGTCGACGAGTGCCAGCGGGCCGAGCGCCGGGTGCGGCTGATCGTGGACGGAGCCGAGGAGCTGGAGCGGCGCATCGAGGCACTGGTGGAGACCCTCGCCAGCGCCGGGGCAAACCACGGCTACGACTACGCGGTGCACATGGCGGATTCGACCGCAGACCCCGACACCTTCGAGCCCGAGCACGACGCCCACGTCACCGAAATGGCACGCAACCTCACGCGCGTAGAGCAGCGGCTCGCGTGGTACGAGCGCGACCACTGCGACGTACTCAGCGCGGCAGGCTGGTTCGCCCGCCAGGACCGGGCGCACCAGCCCGCGAGCTGAACCGCGCGTCAATCCCGCGCTGGGGCCGGGCGGCTGGTATCCGCCCGGCCCCGGCCGATCCCGATCCACTGCAAGGAGAGCGAAATGCACTACCCGTTCATGTCACAGGCCGAACGTGACGCCCAGGACCGCGACGACGCTCGATTCCACCCGGACCCCGAGGCGGGGCGGCACCGCCCCGAATGCTGCTGCTCCCGTTGCGATCCGTACGACGAGCCCGAGCCGCTGAGCGCCGAACAGGTGGCCTCGCGTGATGTGGCGCGGACCGACCCCGCCACCGGCGACGACGAACCGCCGTTCTGATCCCTTCCATCCCCGTTCCCGGGGCCGGGCGGCTGGTATCCGCCCGGCCCCGGCCGAACCGCCCGGCGGCCGCGACCGCGCCCGCCGGAACCCAGGCCACGAAAGGGCAAATACAGCAATGGATTCCGCACCGACCCCAACCGAAACCGTGAAGGGGTACCACCCGGTCACCCAGGCCGACGCCGCCGCCATCGATGCCGAGATTGCCTACGGCGTCACCCTGGCATTCGGGCCGTATCTGGGCTGGACCGGCTACAGCCTGCCCGCGTTCCTGCGCGCGCTGGCCGAGGAATACCCGTACGGCGAGAATCGCGAATGGATCTATCTGCAGATGCGCCGCTACGCCGACGACGCGCTCGAGCGTGCCAACCAGCAGGGCGAGGACGCGACCGACGCGGCGGGTGCGGTGTGATCACCATGCCCCTGGTCGTGGTCACCTGCGGCGCACGCAAGGCCGCGCGGCCCACGGCGGCCGCCGAGATGTACGTCGGCGGCTACGCCCGCCAATGCTTGCGCGCGGCGCGCGTGCTGGCCGTCGACCCCGACATTCGGATTGTGTCCGCACGGTACGGGTTGCTCGCCCTGGACGAGGAGATCGAGCCGTACGAGACCCGTCTCGGCACCGCGAAGGCGATCACCGCCGAGCAGCTGCACGCCCAGGCGGCCGCCGCCGGACTACTTGCCCGGCCGGTGACCATCTTCGCCGGAGCCGCCTACACCGACCTTGCGCGGCAGGTGTGGCCGCAGCTGCGGGCCCCGCTCGCTGGCCTGCCCGGCATCGGGGCCCACCTCGCCCACCTCGCCGAGATCATCCGCACCGAGGGCGCGAATCTCGGGCCCCAGGACGCCTACATCTAGACCCCACCCCCGAGGGTGCGCGGAACCCCGTTCGCCCCTCAGCGGCCAGCCCAGACGCACGGGCGAACCGCTGAGGAGCGATCGGGCCGCCCCCAGCCGGCGAAGCACTCAGCACGTGGCCGATGTGACCGGCGTCACATCATCTCGATTTGGCGGAGATTCGTACGGTTGGTACAGTTGAAGTGTCGGAAGGGAGAGGGCGAAGCCCGACAGCCCCCGGCATATCCCCTGGTTACTCCACTGAAAGGCCACCCAGTGACCACCGAATCCGTTCTCTCCGCCGCCCTGTTCGACGCTTCCGGCGAGTGGCTGCCCGAGCACGGATACGAGGGCCACTGGGCGGCGTTCCAGCGCGGATGGCACGCCGCGTACCGCAAGGGCGTGACGTGGGACGACCAGGCCCCGCGCGTGATCGAGACCGCCGTCCGGGCGCTCGAGAAGACCGGGTGCGCCGAGTGCGTCGCCTGGGCGCGGCTGAAGTACGGCCCCGGCCGTCTGTTCTGACCGGCCGATCACCAATCACCGAAAGGACCCTGCAATGGGCGAACGATCCATCACCAAACTCGTCATGACCGACGGAACCCGAAAGTTCTATCTGCACTGGGGCAGCCCGGAATACCAGATTCCCCGCCTGGGCCAGTGGGCGTACGAAATGGCGCTGCACGGCGAGCCGCTCACCGTGGCCGCGTGGGAGAAGTGGGCCGCCGAGATCAACGGCGAGCGCGGCGGCGTGGTGGCCGCCGAGCGCCACGACGGCCCCAACCCGGGCGATATCGACCACGAGTACGTGATCACCGCCGACGACCAGGGCGGTTTCGTGGCCGAGTACCGCCACCGCTCCCTCGGCCGGGCGGGCGGCGATCTGTGGCGAACCGTCGTGCTCTGCAATTCGGTAGCCGATTGGCTCACCGCCGGGGCCGACCAGCTGACCACCTACCGCGCCCAGCTGGTGCGCTTTCGCGCCCGGCAGGGTTGGGACGACGACGAGGACATTTGCGGCGAGTACGCCGTCTCCGACGTGACCGCGTGGCGCGACGAGTGCCAGGAGCGCGCGGCGGTGTACCTGTCGCTGTTCGCCCCCGGCGTCGCGATCCGGCGGCCGGACGCCGACGCCCTGCCGCAGCGCCGCGAAGGTCAGGACGAGCGTGAGCACCTGCTCGAATGCCTCGAGTTCTGCACCGACGCGGGCCGCAACACTCTCGCGCTCGCGGCCAGGAAGCTCGACGAGGGCGACCTCACCCTGTCCGACGAGCTCGAGGCCCAGGCCCGAGGCTTGCTGGTCGAGACGTACCGCATCAAGGCGCTTTTGCACTGACCGAGCAGTGATCGCGTAGCGGGCCGGGGCAGCTGGTATCTGCCCCGGCCCGCACCCGAGAACCCCACCGGCCTGCTCGCGCCGCAGCGGCCCATGCAGGGGCCCGCCGGGGCCACGGCAGGGCGAGCGCCAACACCCGCCGACCGCCGGCACCGAAGCCCGTGACACCCAAATGTGACGGGCATCACACCTCAAAGATTGGCGTACGGTTCGTACGGTTGGTACATTTGAGAGGTCAGAGAAAGCAACCCGGAAGGACACCCCGATGACCATCACCAACCCCGACGCCATGACCCCGGCCGAGGTGGTCGACGCCCTCAACGCCAAGTGCGTTGCGCTGGTGACCGAGAAGAACGCGGGCCGCGCGATGACCGCCGACCAGTTCGCCGCCGCCGTGGCCCGCGTGTTCGACGTGGCGTTCCCGGTGTTCCTCGAGCACCTGGTCCCCGAGCACCGCGCCGAGTTCCTCGCGGCGCTCGACGAGCAGATGACCGCCGAGCACGGCCAGTAGCCCACCGATCCGCACACCCAGGAGGACAGCCACATGCACAGCGACGACGAGATCATGACCGCGATCGCGAAGGGCATCGAGGCAGGCGAATGGAAGCACTTCGCCGCCGACAAGCCCGAGGCCGAGCCCGCCGCCGACGAGGCCGACCCGATCGAAGTCAGCGAATACGCGATCTACGACGGCCGCACCGCCTACAGAGTCACCGACGGCACACAAACCATCCTGGTGACCCCGCCGCCGCGGATCGGCAGCACCGCCCAGTTCTGGCAGGTGTGGCGCTCCACCAGCACCGCCACCCTCTGCACGGCCCCGAACTCCGCCGCTGGCATCGAGCGCGCCCGCGCGTTCCTCGAGCGCCAGGCCCGCGCCCAGCGGGCCACCGCGAGCCCCGAGTAACGGCCGACGGTCCCGCGAAAAGGACCGGGGCAGCTGGTATCTGCCCCGGTCCCCCTCGCAGCCTATCCGGCCCCGCACCCATTCCCAGCCCCCAGCCGCCCAAGGCGGCCGCAGGGGCACCGAGCGGACCCCAGGAGACCCCGCCATGACCGCCGAATATCTGCGTCAGTTCACCCTGTTCGAGCGCGCGCTCATCTCGAGCGCCGCCGACCACTTCGCCGCCGACTACTACGGCAACGAGTTCCACCCCCACCTGTCCGACACCGCGAAAGCCGTTGCGGCCGCGTACCTGCGGGCCGTCACCGCCACGCACGGCACGGACACCGTCGCCGACGCCGTCACGGCCTACCTCACCGACCACCCCGAGGCCCTCACCCGCACCGACCGCGACCGCGAGCGCCACACCTACAACCGCGACAGCGAATGGCAGCGCCTCATCACCGCCGCCGCCCAGGCATTCACGGCCGGGAACCTCACCCGCGCCCGCCGCCTGGTCGACGACGCCGAAACCGCCCAGCCCTGCCGCAGCGTCGCCGCCTACCGCCGACGAATCACCAAGGCCGCCAACGCCGGGGCCGTCCGATGACCGCCCCCGTGCGCGTACTCGGCAGCCGCGAAGTCGCCCGCCGCATCGAACGCGAGTTGTGCCGCCGGTGGCCGAGCGTACGGTTCGCCGTGCGCCCCGGCGGCCGCGACGAAGCGCGCACCGTCGCCGCCGCCTGGTCCGATGGCCCCACCGAGGCCGCCGTGGCCGAGCTCGCGCGGCCGTTCGAGGCGATCGGATCCGGCGACGACGCACGCGGCCCGATCCGCTACGGCATTCACCGCGTACTGACCGCCCGCACCATCACCCCCGCCGGATACGAGATTCTCGCCGACGCCCTCGAGCGCCGATACCCGATCACGATTGCCCGCACCGCGACCGGCATCGATTGGCACGCCGCCCACGGCGTGACCGTCGCCGCGCCGATCCTGCTGCACGGCAGCACATTCGGGCCCCTGCACGGCACCGACACCGGCCCCGTCGACGAGGGCCCGGTCACGGCCGCCCACGCCCTGCACCTGCTCGCCGAGGCCGCCGACCTCAGCGAGTTCGACACCGAACCCGGCAACCCCCGCCGCGCCCTGCTGCACGGCATCACCGCCCGCGCCCGCCGCGCGAGCACCCACCGATAGGAGAACAACCATGCCCGCTCAGTCCGCCATCACCATTTCCGCGCCGTGGCCGACCGCCGCCGCTCTGCACCCGAGGGTGCGCCAGTCTCTGGTGAACGTCGTCGCCGACCGGTGGGAGCCCGAACTCGAGGAGTACAACCGGACGCCGGTCGAGGAGCGTGAGGGCCACCTGTTCCAGTCGGTCTACGCGCTGCACAACTACTTGGGCGAGTACAGCCCGATCACGGGTCAGGAGGCCCAGTCGTGAATACCGCAGCGCACTTGGTCGCCGACGAGCTCGCCGCCGCCGAGTATGCCTACACCCGCGCCGTGAACGGCCCGAGCTCCGCGGAGGAGGCCGACGCCCGCGCCCGCCTCACGGTCGCGCTGGAGGCCGCGCAGGCCCTACTGCGGGCCATCCCCGCAGCCGGCCTGGAGGCCGCGACCGAGTTCCAGCCCGACGACCGTGTGCTTTGGCTGTGCGAGTTCGGCGACGAGCTGCACATTCAGCGCGGCCACATCGAGCGCGAGGCCCTTCGCCTCAGCCCGCACCGGCGGTACCTGATACGCGTCGACAACAGAGGCACCCGACAGTCGGTCACCCACATTGTCGGGGCCCCGAACCTACTGCTCGCACCAGAGCCGACGACCGAGACCGGCAGCGAATAACCACCGCATCGCACACCCCGCCGCGCCTAGCACCGACCGGGCGCGGCGGGGTGACTCGCACCAATCGCCGCACCGCCTAGCGGTTCCCGACAGAACACCTCGCACCAGAAGGCCACCGGCCGGTGCGAGGTGTTCGCAGTGCGAGCAGTGCGAACCACACTGCGAAGCCCGACCGCCCGCCGGTCGGCCCGAGGTCGCACCGGTCCGGCCGGAGCGGTGCGAGGGTCACCGCGCAGCGGCCGGAACCAGGTCCCGCAGGCCCGGCAGCGAGAAGACGCGCAGCGCCAACAGCGAGCGCGGCCGCCCGTACCGGCGGATGTGCGCCCAGTGGCCGAGCAGCCACAGCACCAGCCCGACCGCGAGCCACCGCAGCGCCGAGCCGATCACCCACGGCACGAACACCGCGAGCATCAGCCGGTACACGTTGCTCACGATTAGGAACGCCCCCAGCCACCGCGCCACCGGCGCACCCGCGACCCACGCCAGCACCCCGAGCAGCGCCGCGACCCCCAGCAGTGACACCCCGAACAGCACCAGTTCGCCAGCTTCCACCATGACCCCGTCCCCCTTTCCTGCCCGCGCCGTGTCGCGAGGACCTCACCCCAAGTTGTACCTAGCGGTTCCGACAGTCTCGGATCACAACGTCTCGCCCGGATCGAACAGCGCCGGTTGCGTGCCGATCAGCAACGCCAGCCGCACCGCCTCAGCGTTCCAGCCGCCGCGCACCGCATCACGCAGCGCACGCGACCGCTCCACCCTCTGCGCGCGGGTGAGCCCGTCGTGCTGCCACACCGGCCGCCCGCCGTAGGAGCGCCCGCGAGCGCCCATGGTCGTCAGATTCTCCCGCTGTGTGCCCAGCACGACATGCGGCCCGTGCCCGTCGACCTCAACGGCCCGCACGCATATCGGATTGTCGCACCGGTCGTGCATTGCGACGAGGCCAGCCGGAACCACCCCGACCGCCAGCGCGACCGCGTAGCGCGGCGGCCGGACAACAAGCTCGCGCCCGTCCTCGCGATTGCGGGGGAACCGGCCGGAGGCATCGCGCCGAATCGCGAAACGCCCGTAGCCGTCGTCACCGATTGCTCCGGCCCAAATCCAACAGTCGTCAGAGCCCGGCCCGCGCACCACCTTGGCCTCGAAACGCGCGACCTCGCCCGCATCGCCGACGACGAGCCGTTGCGGTGCGTTACGAGGCGGTTGTCTCGGGCCAGGGTCGAGCACCACGGGACTACGAGGCCGACACCGGCGACACAGCGCCCGCGTCGACGCCTAGCGGTTCCCGAGCGTCACCGGTCGCCGGATCCGCCGGAACCTCAGCCGTCCGCGTGATCGGCGTGACGTTCGGCGGAGTCGTGTCCGCAGGCTCAGACGATTCGGTCTCGACGACCTGCTCGACGGCGGCCGCCGGGGCCGCTGCTGTCGCTGTTGCGGTCGGTGCGGGCCGCTTGAGCAGCTTTTGCAGTTCACCGGCGGTGAGGCCGGTCATTTCCAGTAGTTCGCTCTGGGGGGTGCCGCGCTCGCGAATCTTCCGCAGTGCTTCGCCCTGCTCATCGAGCGCGGCCGCTTCAGTCTCGGCGAACGCCCGCTCAGCCGCCTCGATCGCTGCGTCCAGCTTGTCGGTCGCTGTGTCGATCCGGCTACTCGCGACATAGAACGATTCGAGGTCAGCCGTGTTGGCCGCCTCGCGCTTGCGGCGCGATTCCAGCGCCGCCGCCATCTTCTCGCGGGCGAGCTTGCGCGCGCCGACAGCGCCGCTGCCCGTCTTCTTGTCCGCCATGTCCGATCCCTTCCCACCGCCTAGCGGTTCCCGACGCCCACCGGACACCGAAGACCGGTCCCGGCCGAGCGGAGCACGCGCCGAGCAGCGCGCACCGGACAACGGTAGCCCACCGCGCAAGCCCGAACCGCTGTCTGCCGCACCTCAGTGCCCATCAGCCCGACACGTGCCGCCCCAGCCGGCGTGTGTACTGCAGGCCCTTCCGAGCCCCTTTCAAACCCCAAATCCGAGGACACACCTCTTCCACCATTGTGAGATTCGGGTTGATCTTCCCCGCGGATCGCCGCTACCTTGGGTTCATGATGACCATCCATCCGCTGCACGGCGGGGATGGCTATGAGTACTTGACGCGTCAAGTAGCTACTGCGGACCGCGAGCGCCCGCGCAGCCAAGGGCTGACCGACTACTACAACGAACACGGCACTCCCCCCGGCGTATGGGCCGGGCGCGGAGCCGAGATCATGGGCGTATCCGGTGAGGTCAGCGAGGCGCAGATGCGCGCGCTCTACGGCGAGGGCCTGCACCCGAACGCCGACGAGAAGATCGCCGCTGCCATCGCGGCCGGCGCGTCCGCGGAAGAAGCGATCAGCGACGCCAAACTCGGATCCGGCCTGTACCAGTTCGCGGGCGGGAAGTCGGAGATCACCGGCATCTACGAGCGGATGAAGGCGGAATTCATCGCCGCCGAACAGCGCTCCCCGACCCGGGATGAGTGGCTCGAGCTGCGCACGAATGCGGCCCGTGAGCAGCTCACCGGCGAGCTCAGCCGACGACCGACCGCCGATGAGATCACCAAGGCCCTCAGCGACGAGAAGCGCAAGGGACGCGAGGCCGTTGTCGGCTGGGACTGTGTTTTCACCCCGCAGAAATCCGTATCGATCCTGTGGGGCCTGGGCGACGACAAGCTGCGCCGCGACATCTGGCGCTGCCACGAGGAAGCCGTCGCCGAAGTCCTCGCCCGGATGGAAGACAACTACGCGCTGGCGCGCCGCGGACGCGGCGGCAAGCAGCTCATCGACGCCGAAGGGCTGACGTTCGCGAAGTTCCAGCACTTCGACAACAGGACCGGGGACATGAACCCCCACACGCACGTTGTGGTCTCGTCGCGGGTGCTCGGATCGGACGGGAAATGGAGCTCGCTGCGCGCGGAAGCGCTGATCAAGGCGACAGTCTCCCTCAGCTGCGAATACAACGCGGCCCTGACCGGCAAGCTGAAACGAGAGCTCGGACTGCGATTCGAGGAGCGCAGCCGCGGGCGCGGCAAAGAGCCCGTGCTCGAGGTGGTCGGTGTCGGCGACGACATGATCCAGTCGTTCAGCCGACGGCCCAACATCCTTGAGCGAACCGAGGAACTGGTGCGCCAGTACCGGCAGGTCCACGGGCGCAATCCGAGCAAGTCCGTGCAGTTCAAGCTGCAACAGCAGGCCACCCTCGATACCCGCGAGGCCAAGCCGCTGCCCCTGAGCTTGCGCGAGATGATCCACGAGTGGGACGAACGCGCCAGCGCGTTTCTGGGCGACGGACGCACCGGCCGCGAGTTCGCGGCCGACGTGGTGCATTTGAGCCACAACCCCGACGCGGCCCGCCCCTACGAGGCCGCCCGCGTGGCTATCGGAATCGGCGCGGACCTCGGCGGCAAAGTCGCCGTCATCGGCGCCGATGACCAGGAGCTCGCGACAGCGATCAATCGTGGGCTCGACTGGTGCACGTTCGCCAGCGACACCACCCGATCCGACGCCGCCACCGAGCTGGCGCAGTTGCTCTCCCCCGGTCATGACAACCACGTGCTGGACGAGATCAGCACAGCTCTCGAAGCCCGCCGGCGCGCCATCTATGAACCCGAAGCCATCGCGAGCGAAGTGCTCGACAAGGTTTCCGGCCGCCGCGCGACCTGGTCAGAGGTGCATATCCGCGCGGCCGCCGAAGACCGCCTGTCGGTGTGCAGCTTCGACACCGATGCCGCCCACCGTGCGGCCGTCGAATCAATCGTGGTCGCGGTCCGCGACCAGCGCAGTGTGCTGCTCACTGTCGACCCCGACGAGGTGCCCGCGACGCTCGCGCGCCGCAACGGTGAGAGCGTGTTCAACCAGCCCGCATCCACCAGCGTGCTGTACAGCAGCGAGGCCGTTCTCGCCGCGGAAGCACGCTTGCAGGAAGCCGCGCAGAACCCCACGGCGGAGCTGGTCACCCGTAAGGCGGTGGCCAGTGCGATCGAGGCCGTGGAAGAGGAGAGCCGCCCCCGCACGCTCGGAGTGCGAACCGGCACCGCGCGTCGACTCAACCCCGGTCAGCGCCGATTTGTCGAGCATCTGTGCACCAGCGGTGCGAGGCTCGCAGTAGCGATCGGCCCGGCCGGTGCGGGTAAGACAACAGCGCTGCGAGCGGTGGTGCGAGCCTGGCAGAACGACGGGCGCGAAGTGCTCGCACTGAGCCCACAGAAGAGTGCCGCACGCGTTCTCTCCGATGAGATCGGCGTGCCTGCCGAGACCATCGATGCCCTGCTGTGGGCGCATCGCACCGGCCGAGCCGACGGCATCGCACGCGGCACAATGATTCTGGTCGACGAGGCCGGAATGGCCTCCACAGCCAACCTGCACGAGCTCCAACAACTGGCAGATCGCTACGGCGCGGTCGTGCGCTGGGTGGGCGACCCGCATCAGCTGAGCGCGGTCGAATCCGGTGGCGCCCTGCGTCTGATCGCGAACGACACCGCCGCCCCCGAGCTGGATCAAGTCGTCCGTTTCGCGAACAAGGACGAAGCCACCGCGACGCTTGCGGTGCGGTCCGGCGATGCCTCGCAGGCGTGGGAGTTCTACGACGCAGCCGGGCGCGTGCATGGTGGAATGGTCGACGAGCTGCGCGAGCAGATCCTCGCCGCCCACCTGTCCGACACCGACGAGGGCAAGACGTCGCTGATGATGGCGGCGACCACGGCGGACGTGTACGCGCTCAACGGTGCCGCGCAGGTCGCGCACACGCTGCGCGGCACCGTCGACCGCGACGGCCCCACCGCCGAGTTGGCAGACGGACACCGCGGGCGCATCGGCGATGTCGTCGTGACCCGCAAGAACGCCAAGCGCTTGCGGATCACCGGAGGGCACCGCGCAGGAACCACCGTCGACAACGGCGATCTGTGGCGGGTGGACAAGATTCACGCCGACGGTTCGGTCAGCGTGGTCGGCGCACGCCACCGCGGGCGCGTCAATCTCCCCGCGAAGTACGTCGGCGAGCACCTCGAGCTGGGCTACGCGTCCACCGTTCACCGCGCGCAGGGCATGACCGTCCAACGCGCACACCTGCTCATGAACCAGACCCTGGGCCGCGCGCTGGCCTACGTCGGTCTGTCGCGCGCGGTCGAGGAGAACCACGCCTACGTCGCCACCGACGCGATTCCGGATCCGGCGTGGGACCGGCCGCCCGACGAGCCGCCCACCGAGCGTGATGTGTTCCTGCGCATCGTCGCCCGCGAAGACGACAACCTCACCGCGACCGAGGTCATGCGCGCCGAACAGGCCCGCATCAACGACCCGGCCCGGCTGCGCGAAATGTACGACCATTGCCGCGAACTGCTCGGCGGGGCCCGCGCGGACTACCAGCTCGAGCGAGCTCTGCCGGTCGTGCTGTTCGCGGAGGTAGCACGCTCCGACGGATACGAGAAGCTGCGCCAGACCCTCGCTGTCGCCGACGCCATCGGGATGGACACCGGCGAGCTCATCGGCGACATTGTCACCAACTTCGGGCGCGACGAGGGCGAGAGCCTGCTGACCGCACGCGACGCCGGAGCAGCGTTGACCTTCCGCGCCGATCAGCGCATCGGTGACCACGTCGCCGCGACGATGGCCGCCCACGCGTGCGCGAGCGAGCCCGAAACGCTGGCGTTCACCCTGGACGCCGACGCCGAGGTCCTGACCGCCGCCGCGGAAGCACTCAACACCGGCGAGGAATCCCTCGCCACGACCAGCCGAGGCGGCCGTGTCCGGGCAGTGCGCGACGTCGTGCTGCCCGATGTGGCGCCACTGCCGAGCCGGCATCCCGGCGCGGATCTGGCCCTGGCGGAGTTCGCGGCGAACCTGCGCGCCCGCCTGCTCAGCAACGACGAGGCCGCGCTGGCCGACGCGCGACCGCAGGTGCCGCGCACACCGGAGCAGAAGCAGGCCGTTCTCGACACCTACACCGACGCGGCCACCACGACCGCGCGCCGCGCCAAGCTCGAGCGTGACTACACCTACTACGCCCGCGAACTGGGCCGCGACCGTGCCCGCTGGCTGATCGATACCTCGATGCCGGTCGTGTTGGTCCACCAGGTCGAGCGCGGCAGCGCCTACAACGCTCTGCTGGACACAATCGCCCTCGCCGAGGCCCACGGCCTCGATTCCGTGCAGCTGGTCGCGACCATCACCGCGGACCAGAGCGACCACAACGCGAGCCTGATCACCGCCCGCGACGCCGCTGCGGTCCTGAGGTCGCGTGCCGACCTGTGGATCGGCGAGCACCTGGAAGTACCAGAGCCGCACCGGTTCCGGGCGTTGAAGGATCTGCCGCCGCTGGCAGGGCTGGCGCCCATCCCGGCCGAGCATCGCGGCATGGACGTGGCCATGGCCGATTACGCCGACGAGCTGCGCCGCCTAATGCTCGACCTGCCCGCCGACGCCCCGGACTGGCGGGCCCGCGCCGCGGAGCGGGCCGCCGAACTGGCAGTCGACGAGCTTGAGATCGATGACATCGAGGCCACCCACGACCAGGCCGCGACCGAGCCGGAAGCCGA
>NZ_JBSGCY010000116.1:0-21607 GCF_053602115.1 Nocardia sp. NPDC004582
TCCGATCTCCCTCCGCGCCGTGGGAACGCGGCGTGCCCCGCCCCGGACCGCGCGGTCCGCAGGGCCCCGGCTCCGGAGCGCAGCGGGCGATTCCCGGTAATCCGCAGGGCAATCCGGGCCGCCCCTATCCGAGTCAACCGACCGGTCCGCAACGACACGTCCCCGCACCCGGCGAATCCGGGCCCATCATGCGACGCCCCCAGCAGGGCCGGCCCGACCCCGGTGCCGGACGCGTCCCGCCCGAAGAGCGCTACCACTGGGGACACCCCGGCGCCGCGGGCAACCGCGCGCCCGGCACCGGGCCCACCTCGATGCCGCCCGGCCCCCAGCGCTACCCGACACCCCCGATGTCGAACCCGCGCCCCATGGCCGCACCGCGCCCCGGACCGCCGACCGGACCCCAGCGCCAAGCCGATTCGGGCCGGCAGGCCGTGGTCACCGCGCCGCGCGCCGACGAGAAACCGGACAACTCCAACGCCAAACTCGTCCGCGACACCGGCTCGCTCGCCCTCGCGACGCTGATCAGCCGCATCACCGGATTCGCGAAACAGGCGCTGCTGCTCACCGTGCTCGGCCCGGCCATCGCCAGCGCCTTCACCATCGCCAGCTCGATCCCCAACATGATCTCCGAGCTGCTGCTCGGCGCGGTGCTCACCGCCATCGTGGTGCCCACCCTGGTCCGCGCCGAACGCGAGGACGCCGACGGGGGAGCGGCATTCGTCCGGCGGCTGTTCACCACCGCGCTCACCGTGCTGGGCACCGGAACCGTCATCGCGCTGATCCTGACCCCGGTGCTCACCGAGCACGTCTTCCTGTCCAGCGACAGCAAGGTCAACTCCGCCCTCACCACCGCGCTGACCTTCATGCTCGTCCCCGCCGTGCTGCTGTACGGCATGTCGGCGCTGCTCATGGCGATCCTGAACACCCACCAGGTGTTCAAACCCGGCGCCTGGGCGCCCGTCCTCAACAACTGCGTCGCCCTGGTGGTGCTCGGGCTCTACGCCCTGCTGCCCGGCGAGCTGACGCTGAACCCGGTCCGGATGGGCGAACCGAAACTGCTGCTACTCGGCATCGGCACCACCGTCGGCGTGGCCGTCCAGGTCGCCACCCTGCTGCCCGCCATCCGGCGCGAAGGCATCGACCTGCGGCCGCTGTGGGGACTCGACGCCCGGCTCAAGCAGTTCGGCGGGATGGCCGCGGCCATCATCCTGTACGTGCTGATCAGCCAGATCGGCTTCAGCTTCACCCTGCGCGTGGCCTCGCACGCCGACGTCGCCGGCCCGACCATCTACCAGAACGCGTGGCTGCTGCTGCAGCTGCCGTGGGGCGTGCTCGGCGTGACCCTGCTGACCGCGATCATGCCGCGGCTCAGCCGCAACGCCGCCGCCGACGACACGCCCGCCGTGGTCGACGACCTGAGCGCGGCCACCCGGCTCACCATGATCGCGCTGGTGCCGATCGTCACCTTCCTCACCTTCGCCGGCACCCAGATCGGCGAGGCCATCTACGGATACGGCCGCTTCGGCGGCGACGCGGCCCGCCTCGGCGAGGCCGTGTCCTGGTCCGCGTTCAACCTGATCCCGTACGCGCTGGTGCTGATCCACCTGCGCGTCTTCTACGCCCGCGAACAGGCGTGGACGCCCACCTGGATCATCCTCGGCATCACCAGCGTCCAGATCACGCTCTCGGCGCTGGCGCCGGTGTTCTTCTCACCCGAACACGTGGTCATCGCGCTCGGCGTGGCCCGCGGCCTCGGCTTCGTCACCGGCGCGATGATCGGCGGCTGGCTGCTGCACCGCAGCCTGGGCGACCTGCGCATGGCCAATGTCGGCCAGACCATCACCCGCGTCGTGCTGGCCTCCCTGGCCGGCGGCGCGGTGCTGCTCATCGTCGACAAGGTGCTGGGACTGCACCGGCTCTCGGAGTCCTTCGGCGGCTTCGGCTCGCTCATCCGGGTCGGCATCACCGCCATCGTCATGTTCGGTGTGGCCTTCGGGCTGATGCGCCTGCTCGGCATCCCCGAGATCGTGGCCATCACCGTCGCCATCTCCCGGCGACTGGGCTTCACACCGCCCGCCCCCGATCTCGACCTCGACGGCACCCCGCTCGAGGACATCCACGAGACCACCCTGCTACCCAAACCGGACCTGCGCGCCGCACCGTACTACTACCGCTTCGACCCGTACCTCGACGCGCAGACCATGGTGCTCCCGGTCATCCGACCCGACGCGGTTGAACTCACCGAGAAGGTGGAGTTCCCGTACCCTGTTCGGCAGGCAAACGCAACTGCCCAATCCGGCCTGCCCGCGGACAGCTCCCGCGGCGCGCCGGATGTCGCCCGGAACCCCGACGGCGGCTTCCGCACGACTCCGGAGGCCGCCGCGGCGGGTCCGGCGCCGACACATCGGTCTTCGACATATGAGGGCGAAGGAGGAACGAGGGTGAGCGACGACGCGGCGGGCGGTGTCCCGGCCGCCGAATCCGCAACGGCCGCGGGCGGCGGGCTCTCCACGGACACCCCTCCGGCCGGCGAGGCCGGCGGAAAGCCCGGGGCCCCAGCCGAATCCGCGGCCCGCAAGAGCGGGTCCGGCGGACCGGAGGAACTACCGGAGGACCAGGACCACGCCGGTCCCGAAACCGGTGTCTACGAGGCCATCTCACCGCAGATGCCGCCCATGCGGGTGGAATCGCCGACCAAGCGGATCCAGCGCGGCCCCAAACTGACCCCCGGCGCCTCCGTCGCGGGCGGCCGCTACCGGCTGCTCGCCAGCCACGGCGGCGCGCGCGGCCTGCGGTTCTGGCAGGCCCTGGACGTGAAACTCGACCGCGAGGTGGCCCTCACCTTCGTCGACGCCGACCAGGAGGCCACCGACAACTCCGGGCACGACGGGCCGCAGGCCATCCTGTCCCGCACCCTGCGCCTGGGCCGGATCAACTCGCCCGGCCTGGCCCGCGTCCTGGACGTGGTGCGCGGCTCCTCCGGCGGCATCGTGGTGGCCGAATGGACGCCCGGCCGCTCGCTCAAGGAGATGGCCGACACCGTGCCGTCCCCGATCGGCGCGGCGCGTGCCATCCGGGCGCTGGCGGCCGCGGCCGAAATGGCGCACCGCGGCGGCGGCTCGCTGTCCATCGACCACCCCGACCGGGTGCGGATCAGCGCCTCCGGCGACGCCGTGCTGGCCTTCCCCGGCACCCTGTCCGACTCCGACGCGCAGTCCGACGTGCGCGGGCTCGGCGCCATGCTCTACGCGCTCATGACCGCGCACTGGCCCATCCGGCCCGGCGGCATCTCCGGCACCGCGATCACCGTCGGCGGGCTGCCGCTGGCCGATTTCGGGCCCGACGGCACCCCGGTGGAGCCGCGCAACATCCGGCCCGAGGTGCCCTTCGAGATCTCCGCGGTCGCGGTGCGCTCACTGGAGTCCAACAAGGGCGTCCGCACCGCCGCCACCGTCCAGCACGTGCTGGAACAGGCGTCGGTGGTGGACCAGAAGACCGACTTCATCCCCGTGCTGCGGCTCGGGCAGAAGCCGCCCAGCGCACCCGACGAGACCCTCGCCGATCCGGAACTGCTCGCCGCCGAGAAGGAACGCTCGCAGCGGATGATGTGGATCCTGGTCGGACTCGGCGTGCTGGCCGCGCTCGTGGTCGGGGTCATCATCTGGTGGCTGCTGAGCGTGTTCGCGCCCGGCTCCTCCAACGCGCCGCTCAACGAACAGCGCAATATCGGCCTCACCACCTCGGCGACCCCGCCGCCCAGCCCGGGCGCGGCGACCCAGACTCCGGTCGGCGCCCCGCCCGCCGGCGGTGTGCCGGTGCCGGTCACCGGCGCGACGGTGTTCTCCCCGGAGGGCACTCCGGACAATGTGGGCAGCGTCGGGGCGGTGCTGGACAACAACCCGGCCACCACCTGGCGCAGCGACGCCTATTTCCAGCAGTTCCCGGCCCTGAAGAAGGGCGTGGGCGTGCTCACCACCCTCGGCAGCCCCTCCAAGCTGACCAAGGTGAGCATCGAATCGCCCACGCCCGGAACGCAGGTCGAGATCCGCACCTCGCCGACCGCCTCGCCGACCCTCGACCAGACCCAGCTGGTCGGGTCGGCGGTGCTCGGCGAGGGCACGACCGAGATCCCGGTGCGGGCCGACCAGCCCGCCCGGTACGTGCTCCTGTGGATCACCCAGCTCGCCAACAACGGGGGACAGTTCCAGTCGGCCATCGCCGAAATCCGCTTCGAAGCAAGCGTCTGACAGGTCCTTCACCGGTCCTGAGCGCGATCACGGGTAGGTCGCGCGATTCCGACCAAACGCCCGCTACCTGCGCTTTCTCGCGCAATTCACCGCAGCTGAATCGTTATCCCCGATATGATCTTGGCACTCTCGGCTTGGGGAGTTCGCCGCTCTGAGGGGATGCATTGTCGTCACCGAACGCAGTGTCAGCATCGAGGACCCAGTCACCAGCGAACGCGAGCGATCGCGAACTATTGGCCGCGCACGCCGCGGGCGCACCGCACGCCTTCGCCGAACTGTTCCGGCGCCATCGCGACCACCTCTACCAAACCGCGCTACGCGCCTCCTACAGTCCCGAGGACGCCGCCGACTCGCTCCAGGACGCCCTGCTGTCCGCGCATCGCGGCGCGGCCGGCTTCCGCGGCGACGCGGAGGTCCGCAGCTGGATGCACCGCATCGTGGTCAACGCCTGCCTGGACCGCATCCGCCGCAACAAACTGCGCCGCACCGAACCGCTGTCCGAGGACACCGCCGACGAGCCCGCCTGTCCGCGCGACGATTTCGCGGCCCTGGAGGCCACCCTGCTGGTCGACGCGGCGCTGTTCACACTGCCCGCCGAGCAGCGCACCGCACTGGTCGCGGTGGAACTCGAGGGCTACTCCATCGCGGATGCCGCTGCGCTGCTGGGCATCCCGGAGGGCACGGTCAAGAGCCGCTGCGCCCGGGGGCGGCGCAGGCTCGAGATGAAACTTCGCGAATAGGACGTTTGCGCGCCGACACAGCCGGGCAATGAACACCTGAATTCCGCTCGAACACCGCACTATTGGGGGAACCTTGTACGGTTCCCGTACGTCCGATACGAAGACAGGTCTGTGATTCCCACTCGAGGCCCTGGAGGGGCAATGGAGGAAACCTTCTCCACCGAGCTGCTCGCCGATCTGCACGGCGGCAGCCTGCCGCCGGAGCAGTCCGCACGGCTCTGGCCCGCGGTCCGGCGCGACCCGGAGGCCATGCGCTACCTGAACGCCCTCGACGGCGTCGACGACCAGCTCCGCGAACTCGGACGCGACGAGAACATCACCCATCCCATCCCCACCGACGTGGCCGACCGCTTGGAACGCATGATCGACGACCTCGCGGCGGGGGACACCCCCGGTGCCACCGCGCCCATGCCGGTCCTCAACGGCTCCATCTTCACCACCGGCCGCCTCGACCCCCGCGAACTCGAGCAACCGCTCCTCCCGGCGGACCCGGACGAGCACGACGACCGGACCGACCCCGCCGAATTCACCGAACGCCCGTCCCGCCGCCTGCGCTGGCTCACTGCCGCCGCGGCCGCCGCCGCCCTGGCCGCCGGCGCCGTCGTCGCCGTGGACGCCCTGAACACCCGCCCGACCACACCGGCCGCCCAGCCCACCGACACCGACCTGGACCCCGCGCTCTCACCCGGCGTCGTCCTGACCGCCATGGGCCGCCACGACATCACCGGCCCCCTGGCCGCCGGCACCGCCCTCACCGACTGCCTACGCGCCGCCGACCTGGACCGCCAGGTCCTCGGCACCCGCAGCGTCACCTTCTCCGGCACCCCCGGTGTCCTGGTCCTGCTCCAAGGCCCGAAAGCGCCGCAGATCACAGCCGCCGTGCTCGGAACGAATTGCGCGCCCGGCCATCCGCAGGTGCTCGGCCGCACCGATATCGGCTAGCCCACCTGCGAACCCGCCGGGGCGAAGCGGAGGCAATCAGACCCGGGAACAACACCGTTTAGGCTGTTGTTGACCGACACGCTCACGCTCGAGCGATCGAGATTCTGTACTACTGCTTCGGAGGGCCATCTTGAGCACGCCTGTTCGCGACCTGATCATCGTCGGCTCCGGCCCGGCCGGCTACACCGCCGCGGTGTACGCCGCCCGCGCGGAACTGGAACCGCTGCTGTTCGAGGGCACCCAGTTCGGCGGCGCGCTCATGACCACCACCGAGGTCGAGAACTTCCCCGGCTTCCGCGAGGGCATCATGGGCCCCGACCTGATGGAGGAGATGCGGGAGCAGGCCAAGCGCTTCGGCACCGACATCCGCACCGAGGACGTGGACGCCCTCGACCTGACCGGTCCCGTCAAGAAGGTGACCGTCGGCGGCGAGGTGTACGAGGCGCACGCCGTGATCCTCGCCATGGGTTCGGCGGCCCGCTACCTCAACGCGCCCGGTGAGCAGGATCTGCTCGGCCGCGGCGTCAGCGCCTGCGCCACCTGCGACGGCTTCTTCTTCAAGGGCCAGGACATCGTGGTAGTCGGCGGCGGCGACTCGGCCATGGAGGAGGCGACCTTCCTCACCAAGTTCGCCAGCTCGGTGACCGTCATCCACCGCCGCGAGGAGTTCCGCGCCTCCCGGATCATGCTGGAGCGGGCCAAGAACAACGAGAAGATCCGCTTCATCCTGAACTCGGAAGTCGCTGCGGTCCACGGTGATTCGAGCGTCACCAGCCTGACCCTGCGCGACACCCGCACCGGCGAGACCTCCGAGCTGGCCGCCACCGGCCTGTTCGTCGCCATCGGTCACGACCCGCGCAGCGAACTGGTGCGCGGCCAGGTCGATCTCGACGACGAGGGCTACGTGCTGGTCCAGGGCCAGAGCACCTACACCTCGGTGCCGGGCGTCTTCGCCGCCGGCGACCTGGTCGACCACACCTACCGGCAGGCCATCACCGCCGCCGGAACCGGCTGCCGCGCGGCCATCGACGCCGAGCGCTGGCTCGCCGAAAAGGGTGACATCACCAGCAACACCCTCGATCACGCCGGCCAGCCGGTGGAAGTGAACAACTAAGGAGTTTGGCAATGTCCGACGCCAAGACCGGTGCCACCAAGACGGTGACCGACGCCACCTTCGCCGACGAGGTGCTGCTCAGCGAGAAGCCCGTGCTCGTCGACTTCTGGGCGGCCTGGTGCGGCCCGTGCAAGATGGTCGCTCCCGTGCTGGAGGAGATCGCCGCCGCCAACGCCGACAAGATCACCATCGCCAAGCTCGACGCCGACGCCAACCCGGAGACCTCGGCGCACTACGGGATCCTCTCGTTGCCTACCATGGTCCTGTTCCAAGGGGGCAAGGAGACCAAGCGGATCGTCGGAGCAAAGGGCAAAGCCGCCCTCTTGCGCGAACTCGAAGCAGTTCTGTAGCGACTCGCCGTAGGATCGCCTGCACTCGACAGTTGCCGAAATTCGGTCCGGGTCTGAAACAATCGTTCGACGCTCCGGTCGCGCGGTGGTGTGAACCACCGCGCGAATGGGTACCCGGGTTGGCGGAAGGAAAGGGCTCTCACGCATGCACCGACTTCGTCACGGCGATACAGGACCAGCCGTAGCAGAGGTTCGGAGCAACCTGGCCAGCCTGGGGTTCCTGCACACTCATCCCAACAGTGATCCCGCGAGTCACGACGGGGAGTACTGGAAGGACGCGGACGCCACCTTCGACCATGATCTGGACTCCGCGGTGCGCGCCTTCCAGCAGCACCGCGGTCTCCTGGTCGACGGCGTGGTCGGCCCGGCCACCTATCGCGCGCTGAAGGAGGCCTCCTACCGCCTCGGCGCGCGCACCCTCATCTATCAGCTCTCCGCCCCGCTGTACGGCGACGATGTCGCCACCCTGCAGCGCCGGCTGCAGGATCTCGGCTTCTATGTGGGCCGCGTGGACGGGTTTTTCGGCCCGCACACCCACGACGCGCTCACCGCGTTCCAGCGCGAGATCGGTCTCTCCTCGGACGGCATCTGCGGTCCGGACACGCTGCGCTCGCTGGATCTGCTAGGCGCCCGCGTCACCGGTGGCAACCCGCACCGGATCGCCGAGGAAGAGGTGGTGCACCGGGCGGGGCCGCAGCTCACCGGCAAGCGCATCGTGATCGATCCGGGTCTGGGTGGGCCGGACAAGGGTTCGCCGGTGCCGACCGAATTCGGCGACGTCTACGAATCGGAGATCCTCTGGGATCTGGCCAGCCGGCTCGAAGGACGCATGGCGGCAACGGGTATGGAGACCTTCCTGTCGCGGCCCTGGGGGGCCAACCCCTCCGATGCCGAGCGGGCCGAGACCTCCAATACCTTCGACGCCGATCTGATGATCTCGCTGCGCTGCGCCAGCAGTGACAATGATTCCGCCAGCGGCGTGGCCAGCTTCCACTTCGGCAATTCGCACGGCTCCACCTCGATGATCGGCCAGGTGCTGGCCGGGTTCATTCAGCGCGAGATCGTGGCCCGCACGTCGCTGCAGGACTGCCGGACCCACGCCCGCACCTGGGATCTGCTGCGCCTCACCAAGATGCCGACCGTGCAGGTCGACATCGGCTATCTCACCAGCGATTACGACGCGTCGGTGCTGACCAACCCGCGCATGCGCGACGTGATCGCCGAGGCCATCCTGATCTCGGTGAAGCGGCTGTACCTGCTGGGCCAGGACGACCAGCCCACCGGGACTTACACATTCGCCGAACTGCTCGCCGAAGAGTTGGCGGCCGCAGACCGGCTGTAATGTTTCACATGAAACAACCCCGCCCCCCGAACTTCCGGGAGGCGGGGTTTTTCGTTGCGGTGGAACCGGTCGGGGGAGTGGTCAGCGGGTGGAGATGCGGGTCGGCATGGTGAGCGCCGCCGCCGCGAGGAGCTGATCGAGCGCGCGCTCGACGTCTTCCTTCCACAGGTGCTCGTGATCCAATTCCAGCCGCAGGCGCGGGAATCGGTGATGCGAGGCGACCACCTTGAAGCCCACTTCCTCCAGGAAATCGGCCTCGATCATGCAGTTCTCGGGGGAGCACCCCGACGGCGACGGCGCAGGGGAGCGCAGCGGCGAACCGATCCGCTCGCGCAGCGACATGGAACCGATGGCGGGCATGGAACTGGTCGGCGGATCCTTGCGAATACCGAAGGCCTCGATGGCCCGCACACCGCGACGCACCAGATCGCCCACCACAGCCTGGATCAACTGCTGACCGATCTGTTCCCCCTGGAACGGGAATTCGGCGCTCAGCGTGGTCAGCAGCACCGCATCCGGGCTCACCGGCGACGTGGGGAACAGACCCGCGCGCGGTACCGCACTCGGCGGCGCGTAGATGGCGCAGCCGGCCGGTTTGTCCTCGACCACGGCGACCTGACCGCACAACCCCCACTGCAACATGACGGTCGAGAGCCAGGCCTCCTTCTCGAAGACCGGGTCACTGAAGCTATGGGAATCCGCCGCCACCGCCGGATCGATCTCCCAGAACACGCACCGCCGCGCATGCACCGGAAGTTTGTCGAGTCCGCCGAGGGTAAGTGCGGTCACGCTGGTCGACACCGCTCTGCTCAGCCTCCAGCTGTCTGATTCATCCACACTCACGCCGCATCACACAGTGCTCGCCAGCAAGAATAAGCGATCAACGCTTTACGCCTCTCCAGGGCCATGAACCCGGACGTCACAGTGACGTTTCCACTGCGACCTCCGGGGTGGGCCCTCCTTAGGGCCTGGACTGCTCCATCATGCTGACAATCCGCTCCAGATCGTCGATGGAGCCGAATTCGACAGTGATCTTTCCCTTGCGCTTGCCGAGGCTGACCGTGACGCGCGTGTCGAACGACTCCGACAACCGCTCCGCCACATCCTGCAGACCCGGCATCTGGATCGGCTTCCGCTTCGGCGCCGGGGGAGCGGCCGCATCCGGATTCCGGTTCGCCAGCGTGACCGCTTCCTCGGTGGCCCGGACCGACATGCCCTCGGCCACGATCCGCGCGGCCAACGCCTCCTGCGCCTCGGCACCCGCCTCCAACGCCAGCAGAGCGCGGGCGTGGCCGGCGGACAAGACGTTCGCGGCCACCCGGCGCTGCACCGGAATCGGAAGCTTCAGCAGCCGAATCATATTCGTCACGACCGGACGCGAGCGGCCGATCCGCGTAGCCAGTTCCTCGTGGGTGACGCCGAACTCCTCCAGCAGCTGCTGATACGCGGCTGCCTCTTCGAGCGGATTCAGCTGCACACGATGGATGTTCTCCAGCAACGCATCCCGCAGCATGGAGTCGTCCGCGGTCTCGCGCACGATGGCGGGGATCGCGTCGAGCCCCGCCTCCTGGCTGGCCCGCCAACGCCGCTCACCCATGATGAGCTGATAGCGGGGGACCGGCCCGGACTCGATCTGGCGCACCACGATCGGCTGCATCAGGCCGAATTCCTTGATGGAGTGCACCAGTTCGGCCAACGCCTCTTCTTCGAAGACGGAGCGCGGCTGCTTGGGGTTGGGCTCGATCTGCTGCGGCGGGATCTCCCGGTACACCGCGCCCGGGTCCGCACCGTCGACCGACTCGACCGGATCGGGGACCCGGTGCAGGTACGCCGACGCGGGTTGCGGCCCAACCGGATCGATGCCGATCACCACATTGGCCGCGGCACTGCCGAGCCCACCCGGTGTGGTGGCCGGTCCGGTCGGGATCAATGCCGCGAGGCCGCGCCCCAGTCCACCCTTCTTCGCCTGACTCATCGGCCTACCGACCCCTTCCATTGTTCACCGTCACCGCCGCCGAGATTTATCTACACACCGGATTGTGCGTCCGAAGCGGGCACCGGCGCGGCTTGGCGCGCCGAGTTCCGCGACGCGATCTCACGACCGGCGTCGAGGTAGCTCATCGCACCCCGCGAGCCCGGATCGTAATCGAGGACGGTCATGCCGTACCCGGGAGCCTCCGACACCTTCACGCTGCGGGGGATGACCGATCGCAGCACCGCGTCACCGAAGTGGGAGCGGACCTCCTCGGCCACCTGATCGGCGAGCTTGGTGCGGCCGTCGTACATGGTGAGCACGACGGTGGAGACATGCAGTCCGGGGTTCAGGTGCGCCTGCACCAGACCGATATTGCGGAGCAGCTGACCCACGCCCTCGAGTGCGTAGTACTCGCACTGGATGGGGATCAGCACCTCCTTGGCGGCGACCATCGCATTGACGGTGAGCAGACCCAGCGACGGCGGGCAGTCGATCATCACGTAGTCGATGTCGTAGCCGGCGAGGTTGGCCTCCTGAATGGCGGCCTTGAGGCGGCCCTCCCGGGCCACCATGGAGACGAGTTCGATCTCGGCGCCGGCGAGGTCGATGGTGGCGGGGATGCAGAGCAGTCGTTCATTGTGCGGGCTCTGCTGGATGGCGTCGCTGACCGAGCACTCGCCGATGAGGAGTTCATAGCTGGACGGGGTGCCCGACTGGTGGGGGATACCGAGCGCGGTGCTGGCATTGCCCTGGGGGTCGAGATCGACGACGAGCACCCGCATGCCCTGGATGGCGAGCGCGGCAGCCAGATTCACGGCCGTGGTGGTCTTGCCCACGCCGCCTTTCTGATTGGCGATGGTGATGACGCGCTGTTCCTTGGGCCGCGGAATGTGGGCATTGGTTCCCGACAGCACCTGACTGGCGCGCTGCGCCTCGGCGGCGATCGGAGTGTCAGCGGAGATGTTCCCGTAGGGGGTGCGGCTGAACTCGTCGGTATCGAAGGGACCGCTATCGAGCATGCCGGGAACCCGAGACGTTGTTTCCCGTGAAACATTCGCCGGACCGTTGGACATACAGGCTCCTAACCCCGAGAACTCAAAGACACGTGGCCGAGCTGAAATTCGCGCGCCTGGCAGCAGCAGCCGCGTCACTGCGTTGTCACTGAGGGCTGGCTGGAATCGGCTGGAAGTCGTTCATCGCTCGACGTTCATTAGCTTGCCAGTAGAGGACACAATACGGAAGTTGAACGCACAGCTTCGCACCACGACACACCCCGAGGCGACTCAAAGATCGCGAAGGGGCGCATGTTTCACGGGAAACATCGCTTCGTCAGTGACGCTTCGAGGGCCGGGTCCCACGACCCCCAGCTTTGCGCTCCGCGCTCCCCGCTTTGCGTTCCGCACTACCTGCTTTGCGCTCCGCGCGGCGGTCAGCCCGCGCCAGCCGCTCCGCACTGATGACGAAGGTCGGCGTCTCCAGCACGCCCACACCGCATTCCAGGACTTCGGCGTGACCCGCTCCCGCTTTGGTGAGTTCGTCGCGATCGCGTTCGAGTTCCTCGGCGGCGCTGATTCCCTTGAGTGCCAACATCCGTCCGTGCTCGTGCACCAGCGGCATGGACCAGCCCGCGAGCTTCGCCAGGGGAGCGACCGCGCGGGAGGTGACGATATCCGCGCCGCCCGCCTCCTTCTTCACGCCCGCCTGCTCGGCCCGGCCGCGCACGATGACGATATTGTCCAGCCCCGCCTCGGCCGCGAACTCGGCGAGGAAGACGGTCCGGCGAAGCAACGGCTCCACCAAGGTGATCCGGAGATCGGGCCGGGCGATGGCGAGCGGGATGCCGGGCAGCCCCGCGCCGCTGCCGATGTCAACCACGCGCGCGCCGGGCGGGATGAGGTCACCGATCACCGCGCAGTTGAGGATGTGACGATCCCAGAGTCGGGGAACCTCGCGGGGGCCGATCAGTCCGCGCTCCACACCCGCGGTGGCGAGGGCGGTGTAGTACTGCCGGGCCTTGTCGAGCCGATCGCCGAAAACGACCGCCGCGGCGGCCGGCGGATCGACCGGACCCGGAGCGGTCATCTCGGTGTCTGGTTCCACGTGAAACATCCTTCCGGGGGGACGACTGTAGCTAAAAGAGTAGGGCCCCTGGGTTTCCGAAACCCGGGGGCCCTACCGCTGTGATTCGCGTGTCAGGCGGGGAGTACCACCACGTGACGATTCGGCTCGACACCCTCGCTCTCGCTGACGACACCGTCGATCGCGGCCACGGCGTCGTGCACGATCTTGCGCTCGAACGGGGTCATGGGGGAGAGGGCCTCGCGCTCACCCGTTTCCAGCACCCGCTTGCCCGCCTCGGCGCCGAGCGCGCTCAGCTCCGAACGACGCGCGGCCCGCCAGCCCGCCACATCCAGCATGAGCCGGCTGCGGATGCCGGTCGCCTGCTGCACGGCCAGCCGGGTCAGCTCCTGGAGCGCGTCCAGCACCTCGCCCCGGCGGCCCACCAGCTTGGCCAGATCCTTGCCGCCATCGATGCTCACGATGGCGCGGTCGCCCTCGACATCGAGGTCGATATCGCCGTCGAAGTCGAGGACGTCGAGCAACTGCTCGAGGTAGTCGCCGGCGATCTCGCCCTCTTCGATGAGCGCTTCCTCGGCGTCGTTCGCGGCGCCCGGTGCGGCCGTCGCTGCCGTCACAGTGGGATCCCCTCCGTCGGTTTCAACAGTCATGGTTGTTTCCTTCATCTGGAGTTGTAAGTCTCAGCGACGCCGCTTCTGGTTGGCGCGACCACGATTGCCCGACCGCTTCTTTCCGGTGGCGGGCTTGGCGCCGGCGACCGGCTTGGCGGGCGCGGGGTTCACACCATTCTCCGACGCGTCCTCGGCGGCGTCGGTCACGGCGTCCTCGACCTTGGTGCCGGACGGCTTCTTACGGACGTCGACCGGCTTCGCGCCCGGCTTCGGAGCGTTCTGGGCGCGGCGCTCGAGGGCGGCCTGCTTCTTCTCCTCGTCCTCTTTCTCGATCTTGCCGAAAACGAGGTGCTGCTGCCCATAGGTCCAGATGTTGTTGGAGACCCAGTAGATCAGGATGGCGACGGGCAGGAACGGACCACCGACGAGCACGCCGAGCGGGAACACGTACAGCGCCAGCTTGTTCATCATGGCGGCCTGCGGGTTGGCCGCGGCCTCCGCGGACTGCCGGGCCACCGAGGCGCGGGCGTTCATATGGGTCGCGACACCGGCGATCACCATGAGCGGGATCGAGACCAGCGCGATGGCCAGCTTGGTCGGGACACCGCCGTAATCGGCGAAGGACTCCAGCACCTTGGCCGGCTCGGTGATGTACGCCGAGAGGGGAGCGCCGAAGAGCCGGGCGGTCAGGAAGGACTGGACGTCGCCCGCGGAGAAGATGTAGTTCGGGGTGTGGGCGTTGTCGTAGGGCGACATGCCCAGCTGCCCGATCCCGGTGCCGGTGCGGTTGAACGACCGCAGCACGTGGAACAGACCCAGGAACACCGGAACCTGCAGCAGCACCGGCAGACAGCCCATCAGCGGGTTGAAGCCGTGTTCCTTCTGCAGCTTCTGCATCTCGACCGTCATCTTCTGACGGTCGTTCTTGTACTTCTTCTGCAGCTCCTTGATCTGAGGCTGCAACTCCTGCATCTGCCGGGTGGTGCGGACCTGCTTCACGAACGGCTTGTAGAGCACGAGCCGCAAAGTGAACACCAGGAACACCACGGCCAGGGCCCAGGCGAATCCGCTGTTCTTGCCCAGCACATACCCGAATGCCTGGTGCCAAAACCACAGAATGGCCGACACCGGGTAATAGATGAAGTCGAGCACGGCGCTATGCACTCCCGTCGTTCGTATCGCCGGCCACCGCGGGCGATGACCCTTCGTAAGCTGATGCCGCGTGCCGGTGCTCACGCTCCGGAACGGGGTCCCACCCACCAGGGTGCCAGGGCGCACATTTCGCCAAACGGACGGCTGCCAGTCCGAGTCCGACGAACAGTCCGCGGGTGCGCAACGCCGTCACCGCGTACTCACTGCACGTGGGAGTGAATCGGCACACCGGCATGCGGGTGGGGGAGATGTAGGTCCGATACAGCTCGATGAGGAATATCAGAGCTTTGGCCGGTAATCCGGCAGCCGCGCGCAGCGCGCCCGCAGAAGAATGCGGCGCGTTCATGCGAGGGAGCCGAGCTTGCGCAGCCCACTGTGCAACTGGCGCAGCAGTTCTTCGGAGGGCGCGTCGGCGGCGCCCGGCAGGGCGCGAATGACAACGTCTGCGCCGCCGGGCAATTCGGCCGTCAGGCTCGCGCAGATATGACGCAGGCGGCGGGCCACCCGGTGGCGTACCACCGCCGGACCCACCGCCTTGCTGACGATCAAGCCGAAACGCGGACCGCCCACCCGGATGGCCGGGATCGATCCGTTCGCTTGATCGTCGTGTAGCAGTACGTGCACAACGAGGTCCCGTCTCCCGATCCGCCGGCCCTGGCGCACCGTCCGGGAAAAGTCGGTGCGCCGGTGCAGCCGGTAGGGCTCAGGCAGCACCTGAGCGTCCAGCGGAGTGCGGGCGGATGGGGGACCGGAGACCGGACGGCGAGTCGCTCATACGACGCCGCATCCGGGGTTACCGAATCAGGCGGTCAGCTTGGCGCGGCCCTTGCCACGACGAGCCGACACGATGGCGCGACCCGCACGGGTCCGCATCCGGAGACGGAAGCCGTGGACGCGCGCCCGACGACGGTTGTTCGGCTGGAACGTCCGCTTGCCCTTGGCCACGGTCAACACTCCTCTAGGTGGTGGACGTCCGGTGACGCCCGAAGCTGTTCGGTGAAACGGTGCTCTCGACGGACGGGAGTCCCTCGGCGCAATACCCTTGTCGGCACGGGCAGCAGACAGCCGCCACCGCACCATAGGGTGACTGTAGAAGGGTACTTACCCCCTGGACGAGGGTCAAACTCGGGGGTCGGGGCCCGATTTCGCGAACTGGATCGATCGTTCCGCGTGGCGTTCGGTGCGGGGTTCGTGTCGGAGCACCGGTGTCGTGTACGGTCCTTTCCAGTCCCTTCCGGTGACCGCGGATGGCCCTGCCTCCGCCCCGCGAGCGGTATTGCCAGCTGGTAGCTGTGAAGCCGCAGGTACGCGCCGGATCCGAGGAATCAGACACGCGGTCGCGTGTATCCCCAGGTTGTCCACATCTGTGGATAATTGTGTGGAAATACCCCTGGAGTGGCATATTCGTAGGGCCGACGGTACCCGCCGACGCCCGGTGACTGGGGGAGCCGAGCAGCGCAACCGTCTGCTCCTATCGACCTACATCCGGGGAGGACTGCGTTCGTGGACGACGAGCAGAATGTGCTGACGGCTGTCTGGCCGGAGGTGATCGCCGAATTGGCGAGTGGCTCCGCGGATGGGGAGATCCAGCCCGTCAGCAAAGCTCACAAGGCGTGGCTCAACACTATCGAACCGATCACCTTCGCGCAGGGATTCGCCCTGCTCTCGGTGCCCGGAACGATGGCGCAGGTGACGGTCGAACGCGACCTGCGGGAGCTCATCCTGCGCTCCCTCGCCCGCCGCGGGCTCCAGGTCGAAGGGCTCGGCGTCCGCATCCGGGCGCAGCAGAATCCGCCCGCCGGCCGCTCCGCGAACGCACCCCGGCACGCACGCATGACCTCCCGCCCGGAGCGGCCCCGCGAACCCGAACCCACGCCCCCGGCGTACGCGCCCGAGCCGCCGATGGCCGAGCGTCCACAGCCCTCGTACCAGCCTCAGCCGGAGTACGCGCCGCGCTACCTGCCTCCCCAGGACTACCCGGGCGAGTTCGACGAGCGCGAGGCTTATCCACCTGTGGACTACGGGCAGCCGCCGATGGCCGAGGAGTTGCCGCCCGTCCCCACCGACCGTCCGGCCGCGTCCGAGCAGCCGCTGCCGGGTGGTGAACCGGGCGCCGCGCCCCTGGGTCAGCGCCCCGATCGGCGGCGGGACAACCATCGCGGCGCGCCCATGCCGCCGGGACAGGAGTCCCTGTTCTCCCCGGATCCGGAGGACGAACCAGTCCGGTCCGCGCAGCCGCGATATCCCGACGAGCCCGCTCCCCAGCGCTACGCCGACGAGCCGGCCCCGCAGCGCTACCCGGACGAGCCCGCGCAGCAACGGTATTCCGACGAGCCCGCGCCGCAGCGCTATGCGGACGAGCCCGCTCCCCAGCGTTATGCCGACGAACCGGCGGCCCGCTATGAGGAGCCCGCGCCGCGCTACTCGGAGGAACCGGCCGCGCGTCGCCCGGTGGACGAGCCGCACGACGACGAGCCGGTGGTCAATGTCCGCAATTCGTGGCCGACCTATTTCAACCGGCCGCCCGAGCGGGAGCCCGCGCCCGCGCCGTCCTCGGCCAGCCTGAACGCGAAGTACACCTTCGACACCTTCGTCATCGGCGCGTCCAACCGCTTCGCGCACGCCGCGGCGGTGGCCATCGCGGAGGCGCCGGCGCGCGCCTACAATCCGCTGTTCGTTTGGGGCGCTTCGGGTTTGGGCAAGACGCACCTGTTGCACGCGGCGGGTCACTACGCGCAGCGGCTGTTCCCGGGCATGCGGGTGAAGTACGTCTCCACCGAGGAATTCACCAACGACTTCATCAACTCGCTGCGTGACGACCGGAAGGTGGCGTTCAAGCGCCGCTACCGGGAGACCGACATCCTGCTGGTCGACGACATCCAGTTCATCGAGGGCAAGGAAGGTATCCAGGAGGAGTTCTTCCACACCTTCAACACCCTGCACAACGCGAACAAGCAGATCGTGGTGTCGTCGGACCGGCCGCCCAAGCAGCTGGCCACGCTGGAGGAGCGGCTGCGGACCCGGTTCGAGTGGGGTCTGATCACCGATGTGCAGCCGCCGGAGCTGGAGACCCGCATCGCGATCCTGCGCAAGAAGGCGCGCATGGACCGCCTGGACGTGCCACACGATGTGCTCGAACTCATCGCCAGCCGGGTGGAGCGCAATATCCGGGAGCTGGAGGGCGCGTTGATCCGCGTCACCGCGTTCGCGTCGCTGAACGGGCAGCCGCTGGATCTGTCGCTGGCCGAGGTGGTGCTGCGGGATCTGATGCCCGACACCGCGACGCTGGAGATCACGGCGGCCACGATCATGGCCGTGACCGCGGAGTACTTCAACACCACGCTCGAGGAGCTGACCGGTCCGGGTAAGGCGCGGCCGCTGGCGCAGGCCCGGCAGATCGCCATGTACCTGTGCCGGGAGCTCACCGACCTATCCCTGCCCAAGATCGGCCAGGCCTTCGGGCGCGACCACACCACGGTCATGTACGCGGAGAAGAAAGTGCGCAAGGAGATGACCGAGCGTCGGCGTGTGTACGACCAGGTTCAAGAACTCACAGCCCGAATCAAACAGCGTTCGCGCTGATCCACAGTCCACAGGACCCCACGTCGTCTGACGTGGGGTTCTTTGCTTTCCGGGGTTGTGGATTCCTCGAGGAGTCCTCGAGGAAAGGGTGTGGAGTCCTCGAGGAATCCCACTGTTGTCCACCGGGTTGCGCACAGGTCGCTACTCACAGTGGTGCACAGGTGGTAGTCCACAGTTCCCACAGGTGAATTCATCCTCGAGGGCTGAGCTGCACGGATGGGGTTCTCGGCTTGTGGATTCCTCGAGGACTCCCTGTCAGGTCCTCGAGGAATCCACGGGGTAGTCCCCGGTTCCATCCTCATGTGGGTATCCCGGCCCGATTCGGGGGAGCAACTCGAGGATCACTCGAGGATGGCTGGGGAGTTCCCGGGTGAGTCCACAAGCACCGGCTGTTCATCCTCGAGCCACCCCAACGACATCCCCACGCCGCCGGCCGGTCGGACCTGCGGAAACGGGCGAAGTCCACAGAACTAACAGGACCTACTACTACTTCAGTTCTTCATCTAGAGAAGGTTCTTCTAAAACAGGGTGTGTGGAAACTCGGGTTGGGAGGCCACGGTGCGATGGGCAGCTCCTCCACACCCGATCGGGAGGCAGGGAGGAGAAGGGAGAGGGACGGGTCCGCATCGGACGGCTCGGTCGGGTCGGGGCAAAGGCTCGGTGGGTCGGAATAGGCGGGTCGGTCTCGCGCAGGTACGGTTTGGTGTCGGCCCCGTGTGCGAGACTGCCGATTACCGTTTCGAGATCCGAACGACCCCCAGTGGAGAGGACAGACCGGGCGATGGAGCTTGCAAGCATGAAGTTTCGGGTCGCCCGCGAGGACTTCGCCGAATCCGTAGCCTGGGTGGCCCGCAGCCTGCCGTCGCGGCCTCCGGTGCCCGTGCTCGGTGGCGTGCTCCTCGTGGCTGACGAGGACGGCCTGACGGTCTCCGGTTTCGATTACGAGGTCTCCGCGCAGATGCGGGTGGCCGCCGAGGTCGCCGGTCCGGGCCAGGTGCTGGTGTCGGGCCGCCTGCTGGCCGATATCACCAAGGCGCTGTCCAACAAGCCGGTGGACGTGTCGGTGGACGGCACCCGCGTGCTGATCGCCTGTGGCAGCGCCAAGTTCTCGCTGCCGACCATGCCTGTCGAGGACTATCCCCAGCTGCCCGAGCTCCCGCCGCAGACCGGTGAGCTCGCCGTGGATCTGTTCTCCGAGGCCGTCTCCCAGGTGGCCGTGGCCGCCGGCCGCGACGACACCCTCCCCATGCTCACCGGTATCCGGGTGGAGATCGAGGGCCCGAAGGTGGTCCTGGCCGCCACCGACCGTTTCCGGCTCGCTGTGCGCGAACTGGAGTGGCAGCCGGGCCGTGCTGACGTCGAGACCGCGGTGCTGGTCCCGGCGCGCACCCTGTCGGAGTCCGCGAAGACCCTCGGCGCCTCCGATCAGCCGGTGCAGCTGGCGTTCGGCACCGGCACCGACGGCCTGCTGGGCATCGTGAACGGCGGCCGCCGCACCACCACTCGCCTGCTCGACGCGGAATTCCCCAAGTTCCGCCAGTTGCTCCCCAAGGAACACACCTCCATCGCCACCCTCGCGGTGAACGCGCTGACCGAGGCCATCAAGCGTGTGGCCCTGGTGGCCGAGCGCGGCGCCCAGGTGCGGCTGGAGTTCTCCGAGGAGGGCCTGCTGCTCTCCGCCGGTGGCGACGACGCCGGTCGCGCCGAGGAATGGCTGGTCGCCGATTTCCGCGGTGAGCCGCTGACCATCGCCTTCAACCCGGGCTATCTGCTCGACGGCCTGTCCGCCGCGCATTCGGACCGGGTGACCTTCGGTTTCACCACCCCCAGCCGTCCGGCGGTGTTCCTGCCGGCGCCGGAGGAGGAGCCCGCGCAGCTGGAGTCGGGCGCTTTCGCGGCGTTGGCCGGAAGCTACATCTACCTGTTGATGCCGGTGCGGCTGCCGGGCTGAGCAGGTTTGGCGACCCATCGATTCGGAGCGAACGACACACCTGTGCACAGTGTTGACAAACCTGTGAAAAACGCGGGGACGGTGGACTGACCGGATGCACGTGCGTGCGCTGTCACTGCGCGATTTCCGGTCCTGGGAGGCCGCCGAGCTCGAACTTTCGCCCGGTGGAACGGTTTTCCTGGGATCCAACGGGAACGGCAAGACCAACCTGATCGAGGCCATCGGATATTTGTCCACACTGGGCTCACATCGGGTGTCGGCCGATGCCCCGCTCATCCGGATCGGCGCGCAGAAGGCCCGGATCGGCGCGACGGTGGTGAACACCGGCCGCGAGCTGCGGGTGGACATGGAGCTGAATCAGGGTGCGGCCAATCGCGCCCAGATCAATCGTTCGCCGGTGCGGCGGCCGCGGGAGATCCTGGGGATTCTGCAGACGGTGTTGTTCGCTCCCGAGGACCTGTCGCTGGTGCGCGGGGATCCGGGGGAGCGGCGGCGGTTCCTGGACGAGCTGGCCACGGCCCGGCTGCCGCGTTTGGCCGGGGTCCGCGCGGATTACGAGAAGGTGCTGCGGCAGCGGTCGGCGCTGTTGAAAACGGCTGGGCGCAATGCTCGTTCGGGGGCGCGGGGTGCGGAGATGAGCACCCTCGACGTGTGGGACGGGCATCTGGCGGCGCACGGCGCGGTGCTGCTCGCGCATCGGCTGCGACTTGTCCACGACCTTTATCCACATCTTGCACAGGCTTATTCAGATATCGCGCCCGAATCCCGGCCCGCGTCGATCGGCTACCGCAGCGCGAGTCTGCCGCCGGAGTTCCTGGATTCCGCGCGTTCTCCACAGGCCGATGACGAGGAGGCGCTCGAGGCGATCCTGTTGCGGGAGTTGGCCGCCGCGCGTCCCAAGGAGCTGGAGCGCGGGGTGTGCCTGGTCGGTCCGCACCGGGACGAGCTGGATCTGATGCTGGGGTCCGCGCCCGCCAAGGGTTTCGCCAGTCACGGCGAGTCCTGGTCGTTCGCACTGGCTCTGCGGCTCGGGGCGTTCGAGTTGCTGAGGTCCGCCGGAACCGATCCGGTGCTGATCCTCGATGACGTCTTCGCGGAACTGGATCGCCGTCGCCGCAGCGCGCTGGCGCGGGTGGCCGCGGGTGCGGAGCAGGTGTTGATCACCGCCGCGGTGCCCGAGGATGTTCCGCCCGAACTCGATGCCGCCCCGCAGCGGGTGGAGACCACGGGGGAGGCGGATCGGCGGGCCTCCCGGATCGCCGAATGAGGATCGCCGGTTGCGTCGGCGGCGCGAATCGCCGAGTCGTCGGTGGCATGCGGCAGAATCACGTGACGAACCGAGGGTGATCATCCGGATTCCCAGGTGTGGAAGGAGTTGTGGATGGCCGAGTCGCCGGAAACCGACGACCACACCCCGCGCGGGGGTGCGACCGGACCGGGCGCCGAGCCGGAGTTGCGCGGCGTCGATCCTGCTGCTCCGGTGTCAGACCGTGCCACCACTCATGGTTCTCGGTCGCCCGGT
>NZ_JBSGCY010000117.1:0-21486 GCF_053602115.1 Nocardia sp. NPDC004582
GCGGCCGGGTCGGAGCCACCGCCTCGGCCGCACGGACCGATCCGGCCATGTGCCGGAGCTGGCTCGCCGAGTACTGACGCCGCAGCAGCACGAATAACAGCCCGCGCCGGGTCAGCGGACGCGCGAGCGGGGAACGGTTGGAGGACATGCTTTCTCCCTGGGTCGTCGAATTCTGGGCGCGCCCGCACGGGGCGTCAGCCGGGATCGGAAGGTCGGCCGCGGCCCGGATCCGGGTGCGGCGCAAGACCTGTCAGATCCGCAGAATCGACAGTTCGGAGAGGGAGAGCGAGGTCCAGGGCGGGGGACGTTCCCGGTGCATCCGCCAGGACGCGAGCGTGGGCGGGCGGGTCTCGCGGGACCGATCGGCGATCCAGCCCAGGAGCACCAGGCCGATTCCGAGCACCAGGCTGGACAGGATCAGGTAATCACAGCCGTGCGAGCTCGTGTGCCCGCCGGAATGATCGCCCTGAGGACCGGGCGCGTGATTCGAGCCCGTCGTGGATTCGGCCATCACCACGCTCGGTGCGGCCGACTCGGACACACCGTGGCCCGCCGAGAACACCCCGGCGTGCATGGCCATGATCCCCAGCAGCAGCGCCAGCGCACCGAGCAGCCGGACGTATCCGGTCGCTCCCGGCGCAACGCGCTGATCAGCCATGTCCGCCATGATAGCCGCCGTCCGACGCCAACCCCCCAGGGGTATCGAAGGCCACAGTCCCCCGACCGGCGATTACAGCAGGCTGTCGGTGGCCAGCCGGGCCAGGCAGGTGTCGAGCACATCGGCGGCGGAACCGGATTCCGCGCCCGCGGCCCAGAGTTCGGTGGCCAGCCGCACCGCGGTATTGGCCATGGCCGCCGCCAGCGCCACATCGAGGTCGTCGTCGGCGCGTCCGGTGCGGGCGGCGATGATCGGGATGAGCTGGGTCTCGCAGTCGTACTGCACCCGCAGCCAGGTCGCGCGCAGCGCCGGGAGCTGGGTGGCGGCCCGCACCAGCGGGCGCAGCCGGTTCTCGACGATGCCCTCCGCGGCCAGCGTGCCCAGCGTCGCGACCCGGTAGGACCGGCTCAGCGCCTCGCGCAGCGGCAGGTCCGGCGGGCAGGCGGCCAGCTCGTCGGCCCAGGCCCGGGTGCCGATGGCCAGCAGCGGCGCGACCACGTCCTCCTTGCCCGCGAAATAGCGGTAGAAGGTCCGCAGCCCCATACCGGCGGCCGCGGCGATCTCCTCCACGGTGGTCGCGGCGTAACCGTTTTCGATGAACAGATGCGCCGCCACCGTCGCCACTTCGCGGCGGGTGGCCGCGCGGCGGGTCTCGCTCAGGGCCGGTCGCCCGGCACGGTTTCGCTCGCTGCTCACCCGGGAACTGTACCGAGACCCAGAACGTTTCCTGGCGTCGCGTGCCATTTTCGGCATATCGTGTCAGAAACTAGCTTCACCGACGAAGCTGGTTCCACCGATCAGGGAGTGATCCATGAACCGTCTCGAGCAGCGCCGCATTCTGGTGACCGGTGCCGGATCCGGCATCGGCCAGGCCACCGTCCTCCGCTTGCTGTCCGAAGGCGCGGTCGTCGCCGGGGCCGACGTCAATGTCGAGGGCCTGGAACTGACCCGCAAGCAGGCCGTCGAGGCCGGCGCCGATGCCCGGCTGACCACGGTCGAGATGAACGTCGGCCAGGAGGCCGACGTCGTCGCCGGCGTGCGCACCGCCATCGAGAAACTGGGCGGGCTGGACGCGGTGGTGAACGCGGCGGGCATCCTGCGCGCGGCCCACACCCACGAAACGTCGCTGGAGCTGTGGAACCAGATCATCGCCGTCAACCTCACCGGCACCTTCCTGGTGATCCGGGAGGCGCTGCCCGCGCTGCTGGCCAACCCGCGCAGCACGATCGTCAACTTCAGCTCGACCTCGGCCAGCTTCGCGCACCCGTACATGGCCGCGTACTCGGCGAGCAAGGGCGGCATTCAGAGCATGACCCATACGCTGGCCCTGGAATACGGCAAGCAGGGTCTGCGCGCGGTGTGCGTGGCGCCCGGCGGCATCAAGTCCGGCATCACCGACGCCACCCCCGGCTATCTGCCCCAGGACTCCGACTGGTCGCTGTTCGGCCGCCTGATCGCCGTGCTGCCGCAGGACAACCCGGAGGAACTGGCCGGTCCGGAGAACGTGGCGGGCGTCATCGCCATGCTGGTCTCCGACGACGGCCGCTTCATCAGCGGCACCGAGATCCGCATCGACGGCGCGGCGCACACGTAATCGCCCGGCGCCCAACCACTTCGAATACGGTGAGGCCCCGATCGATGATCGATCGGGGCTTCGTCACCTCGGCCGAGCGGCCGGTACGACTAACTCGCTGCGCCGACCAGCCCGCGCACGATGCCGTCGGCGGTGCCCGACGGCCATTCCAGCGCCGTGTCGAGCTTGGCCAGCAGATCCTCGGCGGGCTCCTCGATCAGGCACCGCTCGATCTGGCTGATCGATCCGGCCGACGGGCCGCCCTTCTTGGCGACATCGGCCTGCGTCCAGCCGTTCTCCTTCCGGCGCGCCTTGACCCGCTCGGCCAGCGCCTTGATATCGGGCTGCCCCGCAGCGGTTTCCGAGGCCACGACCTCAGACACGACAACCTGCTCGACGACCGGCCGCGCCGCGACGGCCTCCCGCACCGGTTCGGCGGCCGCGTCCGGTGCCACCCGCGCGGCCTGCGGCCGCGACTTCCCGGAAGTCATCAATCCCTGCGTAATGAGCCGAGACCGCTTCCGCCTACCCATCTTCCCCATATACCGCTCCTCGATCCGCATCTCAGCCTTCGCTGAAGCACCGGATAGGTTGCCATAAGTTCGCGAGAATCCCTCGCCATCGGCGAATGTCGGCGTGGCAACACGCGAAAGCGGCAGATACCAAGGAGTATCTGCCGCTTTCGGGGGGTATGCCGGATCAGTCCGCGAGGGCGTAGCCCGCGTCGGAGACCGCGGTGGCGATGGCGCCGGGCGCGATCGGGGCGTCGCTGTCGACGACGACACGGCCGCTGTCGACGTCCACGTTCACTCCGGTGACGCCGGAGATCTTGCCGACCTCCTTGCTCACGGAGTTCGCGCAGCAGCCGCAGGTCATTCCGGTGACGGTCACGGTGGTGGTGCTCATAGCTCGACGCTCCTCTTTTCGCTCGGGACAACCGGTTCCGGCCGCCTTCTCGCCGCTACCATACCCCCCTATGGTATTTCGTCAAGCCCCTGGGACCGCCCCGAAGTCCGTGGGCCGCATCACACGAACCAGGGTTGCGTATACCCCCAGGGGGTATTAACGTCCCTGTCGTCGAACACCACGAAGAGGAGAATTCCGATGCGATCCGCCCCCATGCTCAGCTCCCTCTTCCGCAACAGGGACTACTTGCGGCTGTTCACCGCGCAGGTCTCGGGTCTGTTCGGCACCGGATTGACCACTGTCGCACTGGGTTTGCTGGCCTACGATCTGGCGGGCGGCGCGGCCGCGGCGGTGCTGGGGACCGCGCTCACCATCAAGATGCTGATGTACGTGACCGTCGCCCCGGTGGTCGCCGCCTACGCCCACCGCCTGCCGCGGCGCGGCTTCCTGACCGGGTTGCACCTGGTGCGCGCCGCGGTCGTGCTGGCCCTGCCGTTCATCGATCAGATCTGGCAGATCTACGTGCTGATCGCGATCCTGCAAACCGCCTCGGCCGCATACACACCCACCTATCAAGCGGTCATCCCCGACATCCTGCCCGATGAGCGCGAGTACACCCGCGCGTTGTCGGCGGCGCAGCTGGCCGCCACCATGGAGACGCTGCTGAGCCCCATGCTCGCCGCGGCCGCGCTGACCGTCATGAGCTTCCACTGGCTGTTCGTGGGCACCGCGATCGGCTTCGCGGTCTCGGCCGCCCTGGTGCTGGCCACCCGGATCCCGAACTCGACCGCCACCGGCGGTGATTCGTTCCGGGAGCGGATCACGGCCGGGGTGCGCATCTTCGTCGCGACGCCGCGACTGCGGGGCTTGCTCGGCCTGAATCTGGTGGTCGCGGCGGCCGGTTCGGTGATCATGGTCAATACCGTCAACTATGTCCGCGACACCTTGGGCGGCACCCAGTCCGGGGTGGCGATGCTGCTGGCGGCCAACGGTTTCGGCACCATGCTCGTGGCGCTGTCGCTCCCCCGCGTCCTGGACCGCGTCGGCGCCCGCCCGGTCATGCTGACCGGCGCGGCCACCCTGCTCACCGGTCTGGCCGCCGCCATCGCGTTGTCCTCGGCCGATGCGGGCGACTGGCGCTGGGTCGCGGCCCTGACGGTGTGGGCCGTCGTCGGCGCGGGCACCGCGGCCATCCTGACCCCGACCGGCCAGGTGCTGCGTCGCTCCGCGCAGGCCTCGGATCGTCCCGCGCTGTTCGCGGCCCAGTTCTCGCTCTCGCACCTGGCGTGGCTGCTGACCTACCCGGTCACCGGATGGCTCACCACCACAGCGGGATTCACCGTCACCTGGGTGACCCTGGCGGTACTGGCGACGGCGGGCATCATCGTGGCGGCGCGGATGTGGCCGCGTGAGGATCCGGAGGTGATCACCCACCTGCACCCGGTCGGCAGCATCGATCCGGAGCGCCTGGGCGACGCCGAACTACTGACCGACGGGTTCTACGTCCACACCCACCCGTACGTGATCGACGCCGATCACCTGCACTGGCCGGTCCGCACGCCCCGCGGATTCGAGGTTCCGATCGCGGCCTGAGGCCGGATCCCATGCGGCAGGCACCCCCGGGTGCCTGCCGTTTTGTATTGCCCTCCGGACCGACACTGGCGAGTGCCGATACCGAGCAGGGCAGCTTGCCCGGGGTTTACGCCCGGTTCGAGCCTGCCTACCGTGGACTGGTCGGGAGGTCGCGTCGGCCGGCGGTGCTTCCGTTTGAAATCAGCTGTGCGAGTGGTGGATTCAACGACTCGAGAGGATTTCCGATGCGTTCCACGATGCCTCGACGCGATCCGGTCGGCGCCCCGGCCACAGCCCCGCCGGGCTCGACCCCGAACAACGTGGTGGCCTCCGTCGGCGGTGTCGCGCTCACCTCCGCGGACCTGGATCGCTGGTCGAACCGGCTCGCACGCATGTTGCTGCGAGTGGGTGCGCGCCCGGGCGGATTCGTGGCCCTGACCGGGCTCACCGAACTGGAATCGATCGCGGTCCGCCACGCCCTCGACAAGATCGGGGCCCGGGTCTCCTCCAGCTCGCGCACCCCGGAGGTGGGCGTGACGGTGTGGGAGCGGCGCGGCCGGCTCAGCGACGCGGTCACCTGGCTGGTGCTCGACGAACCGGCGACCTTGCGGCAGTACCGCGACATATCGGGAGCTCCCCCGACCGCGGCGGAACTGGACGCCGCGCGCCGGCACTGAGCAGCGGTGCGCTTCGCACTGGTGGGAAGCCTGTAATGGTTATCGATGAGCGATCTATAGATCAGATGCTCGAATGTTGATGGTTCAACCGCCAGGAAGGTCGTTCGTGAAGCGTTTCGCAACAGTTCTGACAGCGGGAGTCGCTGTAGCCGTTCCGTTCTTCGCCACTGCTACCGCGAACGCGGACGTATGGCAGCCGGTGCCGGGCGTGTCGATCCCCTTGCCCGACGGCCTGTTCACCGGTAGTGCGGGCGTGACGCCGTCGAAGCCTCCGGCCCAGGATCATGTCGCGGGCGAGCCCTGCGGCGACGGCGGGACGTGGGTGCATCTCGATCCCGGTAATGCCGCGCATTACGGCACCGAGTGGTTGTGCAGCAGGTCCAACTGAATCGGCCGGCACACGAATCGAGCCCCGGGTCGGAATGACCTGGGGCTCGATTTCTTCAGCTGGCGCGGCTCAGTGCTGATTGCCGTTGCGGCTCAGTGCTGGTTGCCGTTGTTCTGGTGGTAGCCGCCCTGGCCCTGGTTGCCCTGGGTGCCGTTCGCGCCCGGGCCGCGGTCATCGGTGCCCGGCTCGGCGTGGTTGGTGGGGGTGTGGACGATGTCGTAGTAGACGCTCGGGTCCGCGGCGTTGGGGGTGACGCGGTAGGTGAAGGCGTGCTTGTCGAGCTGGATGATCGGAACCACGCGGGTGAACAGGACGGCGCCGGCGTCGTTCTTGGCGGCGATCCAGCGGGTGGAGCCGTCGGGGGCGACGGTCCAGTCGCCGTGCATCTTCGGGGTGTCGTTCAGGTTGTACATGGTGAACGTGCCGTCGTCCTTGAAGTAGGCCCAGCCGACGAAGTTCGACACGGCCGGGTTGTCCAGCGCGACGTGGTCGCCGTTCTGGTCGAGGGCGTCGGTGGTCTTCCACGGGGTGGAGGCCAGCACGGCCGACGGCGAGGCCTCGTCCTGGGCGACCGCGGTGATACCCGGAGCCTCCGGAGCGGCGAAGGCGGCGGTGGCGGGCAGCACACCCACCGTGGCGGCCACGAGGGTGGAGACGGCGACGACGGTGCGGCGGGAGATCAGCGAGGTGATGTTCACGTGTTCAACCGTAGGAGTCGCCCGTGGGCCCGCACATCAACCGATCGGCTACACCTCGGCGCGCCGATGGGGTGATGGCGGGACTCCGGCTTCAGCCGTCGGTGTCGGCGAAGACGGGAGTGAGGTCGACGCCCGCCGGCGGCCGCAGCCGCCGCAGGGTGCCGTCGACCCCGGTCACGTACAGCGCCCAGCCCACTCCGTCGTTGGCGATGCGGACCGAGGTCGGACCGGTGGGCGGGATGGGGGTCGCGGCCTGCCAGCCGGTGGCGATGGTGCAACTGGCGCCCGTGGCGGGGTCCACCTGGTAGATGCTCCCGGTGGTGTCCCCGGCGAGATACAGCTGCCCGGACCGGGTGGCCTCCATATCGTCCAGGCCCGGGAAGAGCCCGTCGTGGATGGTCGCGATCACCGTGGAGGTGGCTGGCGCGTCCAGCGGAATGGACACGACCTGCGACAGGCCGTCGTTCTCGGTGTAGATCGACCGCCCGTCGGCGGCCAGCGCGATCCCGTTGGGGTACGGCGTATTCGACCAGTGCGGGTCGAATTCACCGGTGGAGGGACGGTACCGGCCCAGTCCCGCCGGCACCGGAATCGACAGGTCGGAGATGATCAGGTCCCCGTCGGGAAGCAACAGCAGCCCGTTGGGGTACCACAGCCCCGTCAACAGCGTGGTCACCGCTCCGGAGGACACGGTGTAGCGCTGCAGCGTTCCGGTCCCGGGAACCGCGAGATCGTTGTTGCCGGTGAGGAAATACAGCTCATCCCCGATCAGCCGCAGCCCCGCCGGATGATCCAGACCCGACAACAACGTGGTAGCCGTGCCGCTGGAATCAACGTGGTACAGCAGACCGTTCACAATGCCGGTCAGATAGAACCCGCCGCCCCCATCGGCTTCGAGATTCTCGAGCGCACCCAGGCCCGACGCGAGAGTGTCGGCCTGCCAACCGTTCGCGCAGGAAATCACCTCCGCGTGCGCGCCCGGCGCGCTGACCACTGATCCGGCCACAGCCACCGCCACCCATGTACCCGACAGCAACCGCCGCACTGTCCCCACCCCGATCGACATGCCAGGAATCCTAAACGACATCGGCTGAATGGATTTCCCGAAACCCCGGTCATACGCGATGAAGCCGCAGCACATCTCGGGCTGCGGCTTCATCGAATTGTGGTCCTGACCATGATCAACCCGAACCATCGCACGGCTCAACCTGATGCGGTCAGCGATAACCCTGTCGTGCGGGCTGCGGCGCGGAGTTCACCTGCGCGGCCTCTCGGTATCGAAGGCCAGTGGCGCCCAGTGCTTTCGGGTGGTTCGGCGGGATCAGACCGCGGTGACGACCTGGTCGTAGGTGAGGCGGGGAGAGCGGGGGAACCAGGCATCGGGGCCCGGCTTGCCGATATTGACCACGACCAGGGATGCGAGATCACCCGCGGGGAAGAAGTCGCGGTCGACGCCGGCCGCGTCGAAGCCATTCATCGGTCCGGCGGCCAGGCCCGCGGAACGGATCCCGAGGATGAAGTAGCCGACCTGGATGAGGGCGTTGAAGCGGGCCGACTGGGCGCGCACCTCCGGATCGGCGAAGTAGTCCTTCGCGTCGGGGGCGTGGGGGAAGACCGTGGGCAGATGGTCGTGGAAGTTCAGGTCGGCGGCCAGGATCGCGGTCAGCGGGGCGGCGGCCGTCTTGGGCTTGTTGTTGTCGAGCATGTGGGTGACCAGGCGCGCCCGGGCCTCGGGCGTGCGGACCAGGACGATGCGCAGCGGCTGCTGGTTCATCGAGGTCGGGGCGTACTTGGCCAGCTCGTAGATCTCACGGAACTGCTCGTCGGTGACCGGTTCGTCGGTGAAGGTGTTGGCGGTGCGGGCCTCGCGGAAGAGCAGATCCTGCGCTTCCCCGGCGAGGGCGAGCCGGGTGTCCGATTGGGCGGTGCTCATGTGATTCTCCTTGGGACAGGCTGATTTCGGGTCAGTCGTGGGAAACTCGGCGGGAGCGGGTGAGGAGGGTGCCGTCGAGGCGCACCAGCACGTCGTGCACCACGCAACTGGGGTTGATCTCGGGCGCCCGGCCGGGGCGGATCTTCACCACCAGGCAGTAGGAGGTGGCGACGATGCTGCCGTCGTCCTGCGGTCGCAGATCGGTCATGCCGAACCAGTGCCGCCGCTGCATGGGATCGGCTTCGAAGCGCTGGTGGAACGCGACGAGGTCGGCGATGATGCCGGCCCGGGTACGCGCCGGCGGCCGACCCGGGGTGTGCTCGAATTCCGCGTCCTCGGTGAAGGTTTGCGCGTAACCGGGGATGTCCCGGTTGTCGAGCCGCTGCATCTGGTCGGCGTAGAACTGCTGGACCTCGGCGTACAGCTCGGCGCGGCTGGCGACGGTGGTCATGCTGGCTCCTCGAATGCTGTTGTGCCTGCCTCGATTCGGCGGGCCGCGACTGCGATCCACCGTGTCCGACCCTGCTCGAGCCTTGGTCGAGCCGGTTTGACCGGAGCTATAGGTCCGGCCGCCAGGCTGATTCCGCAACAGCCCCGCCGAACCGGACACCCCATCGATGGAGGAGAAATGACCGCAGCTCAACGCGTCGCGCTGGTTACCGGCGCGACCAGTGGAATGGGTCTTGCCATCACCGAGAGCTTTGCCGCCCAAGGCATCTCGGTCTTCATCTGCGCGCGCGATCAGCAGCGCCTGCTCGACACCACCAAACGATTGCAGGACGACGGCCACGCGGTGGACGGCGTCACCTGCGATGTCCGCGACGCCACCCAGGTCCGCGAGTACGTCGACGCCGCCGTCGAGCGCTTCGGCCCCGTCGACATCCTGGTCAACAATGCCGGCCGCAGTGGCGGCGGCGAAACGGCGCAGATCACCGACGAGTTGTGGCTGGACGTGGTCGACACCAACCTGCACAGCGTCTTCTTCGCCACCAAGGCCGTGCTCACCGCCGGCGGCATGCTCGAACGCGGCAGCGGGCGCATCGTCAATATCGCCTCCACCGGCGGCAAACAGGGCGTGGTGCACGGCGCGCCCTACTCGGCCTCCAAGCACGGAGTCGTCGGGTTCACCAAGGCGCTGGGCCTGGAATTGGCCAAGACCGGCATCACCGTCAATGCCGTCTGCCCGGGATTCGTGGAAACTCCCATGGCCGAACGGGTTCGGGAGGTGTATTCGGACATCTGGGGAGTCGACACCGACGAGGTGCACGCCCGGGTGAGCGCCCGCGTCCCCATCGGGCGCTATGTCGAGCCCACCGAGGTGGCGGCCATGGTCGACTATCTGATCGGCCCGGGCGCCGCCGCCGTCACCGCCCAGGCGATGAATGTCTGTGGCGGACTGGGTAACTACTGAACCGCGTGCGTGCCGGTGCACGTCGACTATCCCCCGTTCTCGTTCGCGCCGGTGCGGCCGCGACCGGGTGGTCGGCGAGCCTGGACCGGATGGTCAGCAAGGATGAATGGTGCGGCGCCAGGCCAGAATCCGGCGCTGGGTCCGGCCGTCGATCTGGGCGGCGCCGATGAGCGTGAGCTCATCGCCGCTCAGCGTCAGCTGCCGGACCTGTTCGGTACCCGCCCAGGCCGGATTCGAGCACACGCTGATGGCGTGCACGACCTCGTCGCCGCGCAGCCGCCAGGTGCCGGCGTAGCCCATGAACGGGACGGCCGCGGCGGCGGTGTCGGTGCGCATCATGCTCACCGACATATGGCCGCAGGATTCGTAGATCAGCAGGCCGCGAGGCGAATCACCGAGTGGTCCTTGGCTTTTGGCGTCATTGTCGTCGATGTCGTAGTAGGAGCGCAGTTCCCAGGTGCCGATGAGGTCAGTCATGAACCCCACCATGGTCGCGCGCCCTACAGTCACGCTCGAGGCTCTGCGGTCACGCCTGAGGTTCTACGCTCACGCCCGAAGCGCAGCCCCGCGGGCGAAGTCGTACGCGGTCCGGATCAATCGCCACACCACGGCCACTTCGTCGGCATCGCGCGGACCGTAGACCATCAGCAGCGTCGGCGGCAGATAGCCCCGCCGCGCCATCGGATGCTGTTCGGCCCAGCCCTGCTCGATGGCCTCGAGCGCGACCGCCGCGGGCAGGCACAGGTGCAGACTGCCGTCACCGCGCCCGTGCAGATGCGCGAACTCGGTTCCGACCACGAAGGCGTGTTCGGGCCCGTGGGCCAGCTCGGGCAGCAGGTACAGCGCGCGGGTGTCGGGCAGCGAGACCCGGCTGCGTCCGACCTGGATGCCGGGCAGGGTGATCATCCGCGCCCACAGGGCTTCCTGCAGATCGGGGGGCGCGATATCGGAAAGCTGTTGATGGGGATTGTGCGGCCGCGTCCGGGGCCGCTCGCCACCGCGCCGCGGGAGGTCGAGCCGGTCGGTTGCTGTCACGGTCATCGCTGTGCTCCTTTCGGTTTCGCACTTCGTCGAACCGCCTGGTCACACAGTAGTTTCCAAAGTATAGTAGTTACCAAATGGAAAGTATCGGGGAGTCGCCATGACGGACGTCACACCTGCCGCGGTGGATCCTTGTCCGATCACACCGGTGGTGGACCTCTTCTTCGGCCGCTGGTCGACCCAGGTGCTGTGGGTGCTCACCCACCACGGCCGGATGCGCTTCAACGAAGTGCTGCAACGCATTCCGGGACTCACCCCGAAGGTGCTGACCCAGCGGTTGCGCCAGCTCGAGCGGGACGGACTGCTGGTGCGCACCTACTACGCGGAGGTGCCGCCGCGGGTGGAGTACGAGGCCACCGCGCTGGCCGAGACCCTCTCGCCGGTGTTCACCAGCCTCACCCAATGGTCCGAACAGCACCTGGGAGCGGTGCTCGACGCGCGGGCGGCCTACGACGCGGCCGAAGGCTGAGCCGCCAATTCCAGCAGGTGCCCCGACAATTCGCGCGGCATGGTGATCATGCAGTCGTGCCCGGTGGGCAGCAGCTTGAGCCGGTCGGCGGGCAGATCCGCCGGCGGCAGGGTGCGTGGCATGGCCGCGCGCATGGCCTGGAATTCCGCGCCACCTCCGGTGCACTGAATGTGGGTCACCGGAATCTCCTGCAGCGCACCGGGATTGCGCAGCATCATGGGCTCGGTGAACGTCTTCAGCGACTGCGGGGTGAGCATCGAGGCCAGCCAGCTCAGATCTGGTTCGTCGGTGACGCCGTAGAGCCCGCCGTCGCCCATCGGTTCGGTCTGCGGTGGAACCCGCCAGCCGTCACCGAATTCGGCCGCCAGCGCGGCGAAGGCGTCAACCATGGGGGCCATGACGTCCGCGACCGCCTCACCGTCCCGGGGTACGAAGGTGTCGACATAGACCAGCTCGGCCACCCGATCCGGCAGCGCGTCCGCGAGCGCGGTGATGACGATGCCGGCGTAACTGTGGCCGACCAGTACGAGATCCCGCAGCTCGGCGGTGCGTACCAGCTCGACCAAATCCTGGACGTGGGTGCCGAGCCCGACTTCCGGGCCGAGCGACCCGGCGCGTTCGCCGAGGCCGACCAGTGAGGGGGTGAGCACCTGGTGGCCGGCGGCGCTGAGCAGCGGCGCGACCCGCTGCCAGGCCCAACCGCCGTGGAACGCACCGGGAACGAGCAGATAGGTGGTCATCGCTTCTCCTGTGTCATCACTTCGAGGCGGGGCGCGGGGCGTTTCGGGGGCATGTGGGGTTTGGAGGTCACGTGTTCGGGCCGGACACCGAGTCCGATGACCCACGCGACCACGTGCGCCAGCCCGGGAAAGCGCCGCAGCAGCCGCGCCAGCAGCGGCTTGTCGGTGCCGGGTCGTTCGGCGCTCGGGTAGAGATCGGTGAGCAGTCGCAATTGCGCGAATTGCACTACGCGCATCGGCAATTCGCGGCGTCGCTGCACCACGCGCAATTGGGCGGTGGTGGGTGTGCGACCCGCCCGCAGGGTCGGTGCGAGCAGCCGGGCGGCGGCGATGGCGTCCTGGACGGCGAGGTTGATCCCGACCCCGCCGGCCGGGGACATCGCGTGGGCGGCATCCCCGATGGCCAGCAGCCCCGGCCGGTACCACTCCCGCAGCCGGTCGACCCGGACATCGAGCGGTTTGATCGCGTCCCAGTCGCCGATCTCGGCCGTCAGCGCCGCCGTCAGCGACGGGTAGATGGCGGCGATCGCGGCCCGGAAGGCGTCGAGCCCTCGCGCGCGCACGGCCGCGAAACCGCCCTTGGGAATCATGTAGGCGACCTGTAGGTACTCGTCGCGATCGATGCAGACGATGAAGAAGTCCCGCCCGCTGCGCACCGCCGGCAGCCGTTCGCCCGCCGGCTTGCTCACCCGGAACCACAGCACATCCATGGGCGCGCGGCTGGCCGCGACCTGGAGCAGGTCATCTCGCCGCACCAGCGAATTGCGTCCGTCGGCGGCGACGACGAGTCGGCTGCGCACCTCGAGCACCGCCTCGGGGGTGCGGGCGCGCAGCCCGGTGACCGTGCCGTCGTGCTCGATCAGTCCGGTCACCTCCGCCTGTTGGATCAGCCGGAAATTGGGGTAGCGGCGGGCGGATTCGGCCAGGAAGTTGAGCACATCCCACTGCGGCATGAAGGCCACGAACGGGAATCGTCCCGGCAGCCTGCGGAAGTCGGCGAAGGTGACCGGCCCCATCGCCGTCGCCATCGGCAGCTGCGGCAGTTCGACGTGCGGGAGGTTCAGGAACTCCTCCACCAGTCCGAGCTCGTCGAGTGCCATCAGCGTCGAGGGATGCACGGTGTCACCGCGGAAGTCGCGCAGGAAGTCCGGATGCTTCTCCAGCACCAGCACATTCGCGCCCGCGCGGGCGAACAGCAGCCCGGCCATCAATCCGGCCGGTCCACCACCGGCCACGCACACGTCGACGGCTTCGGTGCTCATGCCCAGCATCGCGGCACCTGCCCGCCGTTGTAGGTGACCATCTCGTCGAAGATGGCCAGGACATCCAGTGGCGCACCGATTTCCGGCGTATCCAGCTCGGCGTAGGCGCGGTGCAGGTTGCCGACCACCCGCTCGGCGTCGATCAGGTCCTCGAACTCGCCCAGATTCACCTGCGACGCCAGTTCGAGCGGGGCGATGCCCAGCGACTTGCCCTCCGCCGCGAGCTTTTCGATCCACCGCAGGTAGCGGGTGGTCTGGGTGAGGATCTCCGGTCCCGCCACCGGACCGTGCCCGGCCACCACGGTCCGCGCACCGAGCGCGGTCAGCCTGCGCATCGCGTCGAGAGTGCCACGGACCGAACCGAACAGGCAGAACGGCGCGGCCCCGGACATGACGACATCACCGGCGAAGAGCACCTTCTCCTCGGGCAGCCAGGCCACCACATCGTTGGTGGTGTGCGCGGCCGGACCGACGTGGATGAGTTCGACCCGCCGCTCCCCCACCCAGACCGTCACCCGATCGCTGAAGGTGAGCGTGGGCAGGGTGACTCGGACATCACCCCACTCCACCTGCGGCCACAGCTGAGTCAGCGCCAGCCCGGTGTCGATCATCTCCGACCGGATCCGATCGTGGGCGACGACGATCGCCGCGCCGCCGAACTGATGGTTGCCGAAGTTGTGATCGCCATGGTGGTGGGTGTTCAGGATGGTGCGGCCCGGCCCGCCCGCATGCCTGTCGACGAACTCGGCCAGCGCGCGGGTGCGTCCCTCGGTGGCGAGCGTATCGATCACCAGCGCGCCGTCGCGCCCGGCGACCACCCCGGCATTGCTGACGCACCACCCGCCGCGATCGTGGGTGTAGGCGAAGACGTCCTCGGCCACCTCGCGCACCACCGGTCGCGCGAGGGGCCGGGCTCCGGTGGCGGTCATCGCGGTGACTTCGTGGTCTCGGTCCGGCGGTCGGCGACCTCCCGGACCCCGCACAGCAGGGTGTTGCGGCTGTTGGTGCCCAGCGCCTCGGCCAGATAGGAGCGCGCGTCAGCGAGAGTGGTGTGCGCACCGAGGGTGTCGCGCGCCACCTCCGGGTTGATCGCCACCAGATGCCGGGCGGTGACCACGGCCCCGTCGGCGCTGTCGGCGAATTCCCAACTGCCGCTGTGGCCGAACAGCATGGCCGGCGGCACCAGCTGCTTGTAGTCGATGCGCTCGGCGGGCAGGCAGACGCGAATCGAACGGGTGGTGTGCGGGACACCGCCGGCGGTGACGGTGTCCATCTCCATGAGCTGCACGCCGGGCTCGTCCTCGGTCAGCTCCACCCGGCCCACGTGCGGGACGTGGTCGGGCCAGCGGTCGCTGCGATAGACGAACTCGTAGAGGTCCGCGGCCGGGGCATCCAGGACCACCTTGTCCTCGAAGGTGTGCAGCACCTGCGACACCGGGTACCCCAGTTCCGCGATACGCGCCAGGGTGGCCAGTTCGGTGACGCTGTTGCGGTCCACCGCCTCCGCGATCGCCTCCTGATCACCACCCGGGATCACCGAGAAGTGGTGGTCCAGTGTGATTTTCGTGCTGCGGGCGCCCACCTCCTCGAACGTCCACTGCCCGCCCATGGTGGCGATCGGGGCCGCGCTGCGCTCCTGTTCGAAGGTGATCCGGTGCTGCCGGTCCACGAACTCCCGGCGCGACGTCCAATTCTTGACCTCGCCGTTGACCGTCGCCCACAGCCGGAACCGCTCGTGGGTGGGCGTGCGATCCAGGTGCCGCACCAGCACACTCGGCTCGAAGATGACCGGCCAATAGGTGACGTCGGCGACCAGGCGATAGACATCCGGGAGCGCCGCCTCCACGACCCGGTGATGACTCATCCGTACGATGCTCATGCCGCGCCCGCCAACCGGCCGTTGACGATGCCGATCAGCTCGGCCGGCGTCTTCACCTCGACGAGCCGGTCCTCGGGGATCTTCACCCCGAAATCGCGCTCGATGCGCGAGGCCGTCTCGATCAAGGCCAGTGAGTCGTAGCCGAGTTCCTCGAACCCGACCTCGGAGATATCGCCGGCCAGCTCGGGTGCGGTCTCGTCGCCGCCGGCGCACTCCACCAGAATCCGCCGCAGTTCGTCGATGGTCATGGACATGATTGGCTCCTCGATTGTGTGCTGTTGCTCGGGTATCGGTCGGGTGTCACCGGTCGACGCCGCGGACGACCACCGCGGAGTTGAAACCCCAGCGGCCGCGGGCCAGCACCAGGGCGGTTTCGACGGTGGTGGGCCGGGCGTCGCCGCGGACCAGGTCGATCCGGTACTCCGGCGCCGGGGTGACGGTGCCGGCCGTGGGCGGGATCACCGAATCCCGCATGGCCAGCACGGCGGTGACGATGTCGAGCGGCCCGGCGCCCGAGAACAGCCTCCCCGTCAGGGGTTTCGTCGCCGTGACCGGAACGCCGGCCGGGCCGAACACCGCGTCCAAGGCCGCGGCCTCCGCACGGTCCTGCTCGGGCAGGCCCGCGGCATCGGCGAACACCACATCGACGTCGGCGGGGGTGGCACCCGCGTCGGCCAAGGCCAGTTCGATGGCACGCTGTCGACCCGATGGCCGACCGGAATCCGGCGGCGGATCGAATGTCTGTGCGTACCCGGCGATTTCACCGTAGATATGCGGCACGCCGCGGGTGTTCGCCGCGTCGCGATCCTCGAGCACGAGCATCGCCCCACCCTCCCCCGGCACATTGCCGGTGGCCTCGGCGTCGAAGGGCAGATAGGCCCGCGCCGGATCGGTCGCGGTGCTGAGGGTGCCACCCGCGACGTGCGAGGCCCAGCCCCACGGGTCCAACGCGGAATCCACGCCGCCGGTGACCACCAGGGGCGTCCCGCGCCGCACCGTGCGCCGGGCATGCCCGATCGCGTCGAGGCCGCCGGCCTGTTCGGCGACCAAGGCGCTGCTGGGTCCGCGCATGCCGTGCCGGATGGAGATCTGCCCGGTGTTGACCGCGTAGAACCAGGCGAACGACTCGTAGACGCTGACATGCTCGGAGCCCATCGACCACAGCTTGTTGAACTCGCGATGGGTGAATTCGAAACCGCCCGAAGCGTTTCCGGTCACCACACCCATGTCGTAGTCGGCCAGTTCGGCGGTATCCACCTTCGCGTCGTCGAGCGCCCACTGCGCCGCCACCAGAGCGAGTCGCGTGGAGATGTCGGTCTGCGGCAGCAGTCGGCTCGGAAGATGCTGTGCGGCCTCGAAATCCGGGATCTGCCCGGCCAGGCGTCCACCCGATGCGGCGGTGTCGAACCGGGTGAGCGGCGCGATGCCGCCGCGGCCCGCCAGCACCGCCTCCCAGAAACGTTCGGTGCCGAGCCCGTTCGGCGCGATCACGCCGACTCCCGTCACGACGCTCATGCTGTGTCCTTCCGAGCATGAGCGGGGGCGCTCCGTGGTTACGCTGCGCAAGCGCTGGGAGGTGGAGCGGCGCCTCCGCGCCTGACCGCTCATGCCGCGACCTCCGACGTGCGGCGCAGCACCATGGCGCTCTGGAATCCGCCGAACCCGCTGCCGACCGTCAGCACGGTGTCCATGCGATGGTCGCGGGCGGTGAGCGGCACATAGTCGAGATCGCATTCCGGATCGCGCTCGTGCAGGTTCGCCGTGGGCGGCACCACCTGATAGTCCAGTGCCAGCAGGCAGGCGGCGATCTCCACCGAACCGATGGCGCCCAGTGAGTGACCGACCATGGACTTGATCGAGCTCATCGGCGTCCGATAGGCGTGCTCGCCGAGACTGCGCTTGACCGCGGCCGTCTCGTGCCGATCGTTCTGCCGGGTACCGGAGCCGTGCGCGTTGACGTAGCCGATCGCGGTGGGATCGACCCGGGATTCGTCCAGGGCCACCCGGATCGCCTCGGCCATCTCCCGGCCGTCGGCCTTGAGTCCGGTCATGTGGTAGGCGTTGCAGCGCGTCGCGTAGCCGGTGACCTCCGCGTAGATGCGGGCGCCCCGGCGGCGGGCGCTCTCGAACTCCTCCAGCACGAACATGGCCGCGCCCTCGGCGAGCACGAAGCCGTTGCGGGAGTTGTCGAACGGCCGCGAGGCGTGCTCGGGGTCGTCGTTGCGCGGGGTGGTCGCGCGAATGGCGTCGAAGCAGGCCACCACGATCGGGGTGATCGGGGTGTCGGCGGCGCCGGCGATCATCACATCGGCCGACCCCTCGCGGATCAGCTGCACCGCGTGCCCGACCGAATCCAGTCCGGAGGTGCAGCCGTTGGAGACCATGGCGACCGGGCCCTCCGCCCCGACGCTCCAGGCCACCTCCGCGGGCATGACGCTGGGCACCATGTAGTCGAACATGTAGGGCGACAGGTGCTTTTCGTCGAGCACCCAGTTGCGGCCGGAGTCCGACAACACCAGGTACTCCTGTTCGAGGCTGGTCGCGGCGGCGACCGCGCTGCCCAGGCTCACCCCGAGGCGGAACGGATTCACCGACTCGATCGCCAGGCCGCTGTCGGCGACCGCCTCGCGGGCACACACCACGGCGAACTGCGCCGCGCGGTCCATGCGCCGGATCTCGCGGGGCGACAGCCCTTCCGCGAGCGCATCGAAATCGGCCTCGCCGGCGACCCGGGACCGATACGGGGCGGGGTCGAAGAAGCTGATGGCCCGGGTGGCGGTGCGTCCCTCGGACAACAGCTTCCAGAATTCGTCCTTGCCGGATCCACCGGGTGCCCGCACACCCAGCCCGGTGACGACCACCCGCCGGCTCACCGCATACCCCCGAATGTGATGGCGTACATAGCAATTCTCCTTCGCGCCGAATGCTGGTCGAAGCTCCGATGTCCGCCCCAGCCTGGCGCCCGCGGCTCGAGGGCCGCTCGAGCTCCGGACTCGAGCCGTCCTCGAGCCGCGACTGCGATCGTCTCCGAAAGGCACACGCGGCCAAAGGATCAGGAGGAACGCAGCACTGTAGCCCCGTCCGAGGGCGGGGCTACAGTGGAATCGCCGGTCGACGCCGCCGGCCAGCGCTAGCTCATAAAGGCGGATCGAAAATGAGAACGAGTGATCAGGCGGGGCGGGCGAAGCTGCCGAGCCCCGAGGGTGCGTTCCAGCCGATCAAATAGCCCGCATGCCGGGTCTCCAATATATCCGCCACCGACTCGTCGGAGGCATTGAGAATATCCAGGTGCAATTGCCGAATTCGCCAGCACGGATCGAGCCCGAGTTCGAGCTGCATCAGCTCGGCGAAATTGTGATAGACCTCGAGCGCTCTGTACCGCTGCCCCGATCGGCACAGCGCGTACATGTAATACGCCTGCATTCGCTCGTGGAGCGGCTGCTCGGCGGTCAATCTCGCCAGATCGGGGCAGGCCTCGCGATGACCGCCCAATCGCAACAGGGCCTCGATCCGCCGCTCCTGATTCACCAAGCGCAATTGCTCGAGATGCGTCAATTCCGCGGTGAGCGGATTCCCGGCCTCCACATCCAGCAGCGGCGGGCCGGCCCACAGGGCCTCCGAGGCGGTGTACAGCTCGACCGCGCGCCGATCGTCGCCCACCGAGGCCGCACAACGCGCGGCCTCGGCCATGACCTGGTAGTCCCTGACATCCAGTACACAGTCGCGGGCATCGAACAGATACCCCTTGCTCCAGGTGCGCAGGTATCGGTCCGCCACCTCACCGTGCTCGACGTCCAGGAACTCGGCCATCCGCTTCCTGATCCCGAGCACGTATGTCTGTACCACCGTCACGGCACTGCGTGGCGGATCCTCGTTCCATAACTCCTCGATCATCGCGGACACCGGCACGACAGTGGAATGCCGGACGAGCAGCAGCGCGAGCAATTGCCGCTGTTTCTGAGCCGTCGGCGTGGCATTCCTGTTCTGCAGCGCTAGCGTTAGCGGTCCTAGCACGCGAGCATAGATTTGCTGTGTCACGGGCGCTCCCTACTACCTTTTCCCGGCAAAGCGCGGAAAATGAATGCCCACGACACTGGAGGCGACTCCAGCCTAACGGTCGGCAGGTATCAGGTTCGTGAACAAACCGTAATTTGATGGTTAAAGCACAAATGTTCCAGAAACATAGAGTACCTGCTACGCCATCGCATCGATAATAAATGACAAATCAAATAAGCATCGCGTATGGACCCAAATGCCGTCGGGACCTCCGCATTTGAGCGACGCTCGAGGACCCGTGGGTCAGACTCGGAGCCAGTGCAGTCCGGAAGTGGTTGGCCGCCAGCCGATTCCGGACCACTCCCGATCACCACCGAGGACTGGCATGCGTGAACGCGTCGAGGAGCTCGACAAACTCAAACAATCGGTACTGGCCGGGCCCGATGCGGCCGCGACGCAACGTCAGTACGACAAGGGAAAGCTGACCGCCTACGAGCGGATCGACCTGCTGCTCGACCCTGGGTCCTTCCAGGAGATCGAGCCGTTACGACGTCATCGGGCAACAGGATTCGGGCTCGAGCACCGGCGGCACCACACCGACGGTGTGGTCACCGGCTGGGGAACCGTCGAGGGGCGAACGGTGTTCGTGTTCGCGCAGGACTTCCGGATTCTGGGTGGCGCGCTCGGCGAGGCGCATGCGCAGAAGATTCACAAGGTCATGGATTTGGCCCTGGCCGCGGGCGCACCGTTGGTCGGGCTCTACGACGGTGCGGGCGCCCGTATCCAGGAAGGGGTCACCGCGCTGGCCGGTTTCGGTGGGATATTCGCGCGAAACACCAAGGCCTCCGGCGTGATTCCGCAGATCAGCGTCATCCTCGGACCTTGCGCCGGCGGCGCCGCCTACAGTCCCGCGCTCACCGATTTCGTCTTCATGATCCGGGAGACGGCCCAGATCTTCATCACCGGACCCGACGTGGTGGCGGCGGTGACCGGCGAGCGGGTCACCATGAACGAGCTGGGCGGGGCCGACATCCATTCGCGCACATCGGGTGTCACCCATTTCACCTACGACGACGAACCCTCCTGCCTGCACGATGTCCGGCATCTGCTGTCGCTGCTGCCGGCCAACAATCGTCAGCATCCGCCGGCGGTGGTGTGCACCGATCCCCCGGATCGGCGCAACGAGTCGCTCTACGATCTGGTCCCCCTCGACGGGAACCGGCCTTACGACGTGCGCGCGGTCATCGAGGAGATCGTCGACGACCACGAGATCTTCGAAGTGCACGAGCAGTGGGCGGCGAACGTGGTGTGCGCCTTCGCCCGCCTCGACGGGCACGTGGTGGGCGTGGTCGCCAATCAGCCGAACATGCTCGCGGGGGTGCTCGACATCGCCGCCTCGGAGAAGGCCGCCCGGTTCGTGCAGCTCTGCGACGCGTTCAATGTTCCGCTCGTCACGCTGATCGACGTGCCGGGTTTTCTGCCCGGTGTCGCGCAGGAGCACGGCGGGATCATCCGCCACGGCGCCAAACTGCTCTACGCCTACTGCAACGCCACGGTCCCCCGGGTCTCGGTGGTTCTGCGCAAGTCCTACGGCGGCGCGTACATCGTCATGGATTCCCGGTCGATCGGCGCGGACCTGGCGCTGGCCTGGCCCAGCAACGAGATCGCCGTCATGGGCGCCGAGGCGGCCGCGAACGTGATCTTCCGCCGCGAGATCAATGCCGCGAAGGATCCGGAGGCGATGCGGCAGAACAAGATTGCCGAGTATCGCTCGGAGCTGGTGCACCCCTACTATGCCGCCGAGCGGGGCCTGGTCGACGACGTGATCGATCCCGCCGACACCCGCTCGGTGCTCATCCGCAGCCTCGCCATGCTGCGGACCAAACACGCCGACCTGCCGATTCGCAAGCACGGCAACCCACCCCAGTGAGCAGAGCGAGAAGCACATGACAGCACCCCTGGTCCGCGTCGAACGCGGCAATCCCGACGATATCGAAACCGCCGCCCTGCTCATCGCGTTGGTGAGCGCGCTCGCGAATTCCGTGGAGAGTGCCCCGCCCGCGGTGGCCCCCGTGCGCTGGATCGGGCCGCCGCGCGCGAGCGCATTCGTCCCGCCGCGCAGCTGGGCCGCGGCATGAGCGCCGAATCGGTTGCCAGGGAAGGCAGTTACGGCCTGTGCAAGGTCCTGGTAGCCAACCGAGGCGAGATCGCCGTGCGCGTGATCCGGGCCGCCAAGGACGCCGGTATCGCCAGTGTGGCCGTGTATGCCGAACCGGACGCCGA